>JAYVAP010000499.1:0-5301 GCA_043750915.1 Spirosoma sp.
CCACACTTTAGCGCAGAAACCTTCTTTTGGCGCAACAAGATTGGTTATTAGTCATTATCCTGTGTGCAGACCGGGTAGAACCTGAATGATTAGTATTCCGGATTCTGCTTCAAAACCGGCTTGCCATTGATGGCGCTGTTGGTGATTTCGAGAATGGGAATCGGGTAATATTCGTGTTTTCCTTTTATAAATGTTGCCCCGTTGAAATAAGCCCGAAGCCGGAATTCCCGCTGCATGTACGTGTTCAGCACCTGATCGGCAATACCCCAACGGACGAGGTCGAAAAAGCGGTGGCCTTCCAGCGCCAGTTCTAAGCGGGTCTCGAAGCGCATGGCTGTCCGGGCCACCCCGGCATCAGTCCACGAATCGGTATATTCTTTAATGACGTAGTTGGCACTGTTTGTGGCATCGGCATTTTTCACAAACCCGTCGGGGTTGGCGGCCCGTTTCCGGACCTGGTTCACCAAAGCCCGTGCCGGCTCCAGATTGCCCAGCTCAATCTCGCACTCGGCCAGCATCAACAAGACATGGGCGTATCGGATCAGACGCGTGTTATTGGCGTTCAGGCGGGAGTTGTTGGCAAAGGTGTTGGTGCCCACATCGGAACGATAGAAGAGGTGCTTCTTCGATACGTAGGGACCGCCGTTGCCCTGATCGCGAACCCAGGATTTGCCCGGCATCAGGCCCCAGTCGAGAAACGGAATATTCCGCCGGCCAATGGTCCAGTCTATCCGGGGGTCGAGGTTACCGGCAAAAGGCGTAAAAGCCTGATTAGACTCTACGCCCTGATCGCTTGTAACGTCGGCATCGTTAAAGGTCGTGAACAAGGGCAGGCCGTTGGCATCGGTTTTGTAGGCATTTGCCAGGTTTTGGGAGGGCTGAAAAAAGCCGCAGCAGGTAGTTGGTCCGGCATAAGGGTAGTTCAGGGTAGCACCGTTGTTGCCATTTTCGCCCCCGCCTGCGCCGTCGTTTACGGAGTTCTGCACTTCCAGAATTGACTCGGCATTGTTGTTCATCACCGCCCGAAAGTTATCGTGATACCTGTCCATGAGCCGGTAGCGCCCACTGCCTGCCACGGCTGTCAGCAGGGTTTTGGCTGGTCCCCATTTTTTCTGGTACATATTTGCTTTGGCCAGCGTGGCGGCAGCCGCCCATTTAGTGGCCCGCCCTTTTTGCGACTGCGTTTCGGGCAGGTTGTCGTAAGCAAATTTCAGGTCGGTTTCAATGTCGCCCCAGATGTCTTTGTCGTTGGCCACTTTGGTGCTGTTGGGATCTTCGGGGTTATAGGTTTTCTCGTCGATGTACGGCACCATATTGAACACCCGCTTGGCTTCAAAATGATACCAGGCCCGCAGAAACCGCGCCTGCGCCCGGATCTGCACTTTCTCAACGTCGGTCAGTTCGGTAGTTTTCTCAACCACCCGCAGCACATCGTTCGAGCGGGCAACACCATCATAGACGGACCGCCATTTGCCCCTGAAATGACTGTTGTCTGACAGGATGTTCTTGGTCTCGATAAATGTAATTTCCGGCTGATCGCCCGAGGTGGAGCCTTTGTAGGCATCGTCGGCCGATACGGAGCCGTAAATCCAGTTGTCGGCCGAGCCATGCCAGGCTGTAGCCCCCGATCCAACGCCGTCGAGGAGTGAATAGGCACCTACCAGCAGGAAGTTGACACCCGCTCGGTTTTGCAGGCCGGCCTCATCGAACACGGCAGGGGGTTTCACATCTAAAAACTCGTCTTTACAGCCCGTAACGAACAGGACAGTCAGCAATGAGGTGAAAATAAGGATCTTTTTCATGATGATGTTTCTATGAATGTGCTCGTGAAATCGTTGATTAAAAACTCAGGCTCAAACCAACCAGTACGGTTTTAGCCACCGGATACAGGCCTTCGTCGACACCAATCTGGCGATCCTGATTCTGGCCTGCCGTGACGCTGGTATTGCCCGAAACAGAACCCTGTGAGTTGCGCACGTTGATTTCGGGGTCCATGCCCGTATACTTAGTGAAGGTAAACAGGTTTTGCCCCTGCACATACACCTGCGCCGATCCCATGCCCATGCGCGTCATCAGCGCACGTGGCAGGTTGTAGGACAGCTGAATATTACGCATCCGCAAATACGAGCCCGACTCTAAATAGTAGGTCGATGGGACCGAGCTGACATTGTCGGCTGCCCGCACAATGGGCAGCACGGCGTTGGCGTTGTTGGCACCGGGCCGCCACGACTGTTCGTACATCCGGGTGCTGCGGTTGCCGCCGAAGGTAGGGAAATCGGTCCAGTAGCGAACATAGTTGAACAGCTGATTGCCATATACGCCCTGCCCGAAGACCTGCAGACCGAAGTTCTTATAGTTCACGCTCATGTTCAGGCCATACGAAAATTTAGGGTGAGGAGAGCCGATGATGGTACGGTCGGCGGTGGTAATCAGACCGTCGCCGTTAAGGTCGCGGTACCGGAACGTACCCGCCCCGATGTAGCCTTTGGTGGGTGTACCGTCGGCGTTCCGGTCCGAATAAGTGACAACATCATTGTAGCCCAGCCAGATAGGCCCCGCATTTTTGATGGCGGCTTCAGCTTCGGAGGGGAAAATCGGGTTTGGCAATCCATTAATGAACCTGGGTGCATACTGTTGTTTGTCGTTGGGCGTTTGCGGTGCAATGGCGTCATTAATGCCATCGACGATGTATCCGTAGAAAGAAGAAATAGGATAGCCCTGCTGGGTAACGGTCATGGCGGGCAGGCGCGTGCCAAAGCCAAAGTACTGGGTGTTGGGGTCGCCATTGGTCGAAATTACCGTGTTGCGGTAGGTTGAGATATTGCCCGACACGCTATAGGTTAACTGATTGCTGAGGGCTTTGCCATTATAGCCTAAGTTTAGTTCGATACCCCGGTTACGAAAGGAGGCAATGTTCCGAAAGGGGTTAATGGCGTTGCCGGCCGTAAAAGGCAGCTCGACGGGGAAGAGCGCATCTGAGGTGATACGGTCGAACCAATCGAAGTTTAAGTCGACTTTCCCCTTAAACAACGATGCGTCGAGACCAAAGTTAGTTTGGGTAGTTGTTTCCCATTTGGCCTGGGCATTGCCGAACTGAAACAGGTCGTAGCCCTGTAGCGAAGAGGTGCGCGAGCCGTTCAGGTCGTAGAAATCGGTGGCCGGGTTGGTGCCATAGAACGTATACGCATTGAAATTGCCGATCTCCTGATTACCCGTCTGTCCCCAGCTTGCCCGGAGTTTAAGGTCGTTGAGCCAGCCCTTGGCTATGTCCTTCAGAAAAGACTCTTCCGAAATACGCCAGCCTGCCGACATGGCCGGGAAGTAAGCCGACCGGAAGTTGCGGGCAAACCGCGAGGAACGGTCCCGGCGCAGCGTTCCGCTCAGGAGATATTTATCGTTATAAGACAGATTGGCTACAGCAAACTCTGAGGCTAACCGCCAGTAGGTTGCGTTGCCGTCGTTGGTTTGCGTACCGGCATTACCCGCGCCCAGATACTGGTTGTTCAGATCGTCGGAAGCAAAGCGGCTGCGAACGGCGTTCACAAACTCGTAATAATTTTTGATGGACTCCGTACCCACAATAGCACTCAGCTTCAACTTATCGAACAGCATCGTGTTGTAGCTGAGCGTATTGGTCCAGGTCCAGGTCGATTCATAGTCGCCACGGGTCTGCAGCTGATTGGTGCCGGCCGATTCTGAGGACTCAAAGTCGCGGGGCGTATATACCCGCACGTTGAAAAGGTTGTAGTCGACGCCGAAACTGGTGC
This sequence comes from Spirosoma sp., assembly GCA_043750915.1. Classification (GTDB taxonomy): domain Bacteria; phylum Bacteroidota; class Bacteroidia; order Cytophagales; family Spirosomataceae; genus Spirosoma. Next base: position 3,768 of record JAYVAP010000499.1, read on the forward strand.
GGGCGGTCAGGTTTTTGAGCAGATCAACTTCGGCATAGGCGTTTCCAAACAAACGGATTTCCTTATTTACGTTCGTACGGTTCCGGTACAGATCGGCCACCGGATTGCGGGCGTTGTCGAGGTCTCCGCCTTTGGTGCCGGCGAAGTTACCGGCAATATCGTAGACCGGCACGATGGGCTGCATCCGATAGCCAAACGAAACGGCATTGCTTTCGCTTTGGTTGCTGGCAATACCGCGTGTGGAGAAAGGGCCACCCACGCGCTCGGCGTAGGCTACCTGGATATTTTCGCCGATACGCACGCGCTTGTTCACGTTGAACTCCGTATTAACCCGGGCCGAGTAGCGTTTATAGCCCGTATATTTCATGATGCCATCCTGGTTAAAATAGTTGAGCGAGATGGCATACCGCCCGCCCTCGGTGCCACCCGACACGCCAAGCTGATGATTTTGGATAGGAGCAGGGTTGAAAATTTCCTTCATCCAGTTGGTGCCTTCCTGATTGGCTTTGGTAATAAGCCATTTAGATTTGCGGAAATCGGCCCCGTCAATGTCGGTCGAGTAGTTGGCAAGGTCAGCGCGCGGGTCGCCTTCTTTGGCCCCATCGGGAAAAATATAAAAGGGAATTACGGGTTTCACACCGTTGCCGAACTGGGCGTTACGCGGGTTTCCGCCCACCAGAATGCCCGAGTTCCGGCGCGACTCCCACCACAAATCGGCATATTGTTGGGTGTTTAGCAGGTCGAGCAGTTTACCGTGCTGCTGAACGCCGTAGTAGGCATCGTAGGTAAGTTTGGGTTTGCCGGCTTTGCCTTTTTTGGTGGTGATAATCACCACGCCGTTCCCGGCACGTGCTCCGTATTGCGAAGCCGCAGCGGCATCTTTCAGCACCTGTAAGGACTCGATGTCGTTCTGGTTGATGGTGTTCAAGTTGCCTTTGGTAGGCACACCGTCAATGATATAAAGCGGTGAGTTGTCGTTCAGCGTACCAAACCCCCGGATGCGGACGATGACCCCGCCCCCCGGCGCGTTTTCGTTACTGACCGATACGCCCGCTACCCGACCCTGTAGTGCCTGCGCCACGTTGGTTGCCGGCACCGACAGCAGTTCGCGCGTGCTTACGGTGGCCACTGCCCCCGTAATATCGCGTTTCGACTGGGCACCGTAGCCCGTTACAATCACCTCACTGAGCGTTTTAACGTCGGTAGCGAGGGTAATATTTACTTCGGTGCGATTGCCAACGGTTACTTCCTGACTCACGAATCCGATAGCCGAGACGATCAGTGTAGTTCGCTCGTTGGGCAGGGTGAGTGCATACTGCCCGTTGGCATCGGTAACGACCCCTGTTTGGGTGTCCTTGATGAGGATGTTGGCCCCCGGTAATGGCCCGTTGTCAGGGCCGTCCGAAACACGACCGGTAATTTTCCGGTCCTGTGCAAAGCTGCCCGCACACAGCAGCCAGCTGATCAGCAAGACGGGCAATGCACGAAACGCCTGTTTTGTAAAATTTTTCATGCTGAAACAATGCACGGAAAC
>JAYVAP010000500.1:0-5278 GCA_043750915.1 Spirosoma sp.
TATTATCCGCTTTAGGGCGATATGGAAAACGCCTTGAAAAGTCAGGTTAAAGTACTGTAAAACCATTCACATTTTTTCAAATGCAGGAAGAACCTACGAAACTCAAGTACGCACAGGCCAGACACCTCTACCTGGAAATATCTAATCACCCGCGAACTATCGAGAAGTTCAAAGAATTCGGCTTATCTGAAGCGGGTGCCCAAAGGCTGGCTGAAATAATCTCGCAGGATATCGGCAACTATGAAGTGGCTCTCAACGGTTACAAAAGAGACTTGTGGGCTGGCATCGCTCTAACCATTACGGGGATAGTAGCCTGGCTTTTTCTTGACTCCGATGGCGCGGGAAAGTATGCTCAATTTAAACTGATACGCTGGGGTTGGATTGGCGGCCTGGTTTTACTTTGGCGTGCTTATAGCAAACGGAAAGTCATCAGGATATACGAAAAGATAGACACACAACCGTACTAATTCTGGCTTTTTTGCTGTTTTATCGGTAAACCTGGTTTTTCACCAGTCGCATATCGTTAAATTCGGGCAAGGTCATCATACAGGCGGTGGGGACTACCCCCCGGTTAATCCAGTTTACGACAACCTGCTGCGTTACGCCATATTTTTCGCCATAGCGTTTGATGGTCAGCCAGTCGGCAGTATCCACTACAAAACCGGCTGCCTGTAATATTTTCAGGCTTTCTGCCGATTGCCATTGTACGTCGGCTAACTCCTTTGCAAAATCAATCTGTTCGTGTACCATATTTGTAAGGAGAGGTGTAATCCCCGGGGTTACTATTCGTCCGCTTTTTCAAGTCTTCACTCACAACATAGCCGCCCCAAAGACCCCCGCGCTATCGCCCAGCTTCGGTTTCAGAAATTTAGTGCGTACCTCGCCCGAATTGAATACGTACTTTTTGGCCCGCTCAACGCCTTCGGTATAAAGCAGGTCGATGTTGCCAACGCCCCCGCCCAGCACAATCGCATCGGGGTCCAGCACGTTGATGATCGTGGCTATGCCCCGGCCAAAGTACTCCAGCAACCGGTCTACTGTTTGGCGGGCAAAAGGGTCCTGCCCGCCCCGATGCCGCTCCATAATGACTTTCAGGCTGCGTTCCTCACCGCTGATCTGGTTATAGTATCGTTGCAGTGCCGGACCGGAAATGACCTGCTCGGTACAGCCCCGTTTGCCGCAGTAACAGGGATACCCGTTTTCTTCGAGGATATTGTGGCCCCACTCACCCCCAATACCCTGTAGGCCGTTGAGCACAAACGGCCGACTGTCGGGCCGGGGGCGCACCACTATGCCCCCGCCAACCCCCGTCCCCATGATAACACCAAAAACGGTCTGGTAATCAGGTACTTCGTCGGGCACAATGCCGAGGGTGGCTTCGGCCAGTGCAAAACAATTAGCATCATTGGCTACTGATACAGGCACGCCGAGTCGACGGATTAGGTCCTGTTTCAGGGGTTTGCCGTTGAGCACCGTCGTGTTGCAGTTTTTCATGGTCTGCGTGGCGGGGTTGTTGGTGCCCGGCGTGCCAAAGCCAATGCGGTCGGGGGTTAGGCCGGTTTCGGCTTTGAGCCGGTCGATGAGCCGCGTAATCTGATCCAAAATGTGGTCATAGCCCCGGTTGGCTTCGGTGTCAATTCGCTGGCGGACAAGTACGGCATCCGCCGGGAGAGCTGCCCCGCCCGTTGCCGACAGAACGACACCCTCAATTTTGGTGCCACCCAGATCGACACCCCAGTATATTTTCATGCGGTAAGTGGTCCTGATTTGGCCTGTTTAGTCCGGTAAAGGCTTGGATTGACGGGGCTTTTTCGGACTTTTGCCCCGTCGATTTGATATTGGTATCAACGACGTTCGTGTAAATCTAAAATCAAAAATTCAGTATGCTGCAAGCCGGACAAAAAGCCCCCGAATTTACCTTGTTCAACAGCGATAAAAAAGAAGTGTCGCTAACCGATTACAGCGGCAAAAATGTGGTGCTCCTGTTTTTCCCGATGGCATTCACCAGCGTCTGCACCGCCGAGTTGTGCGAAATGCGCGATAACATCAGCACCTACGCGTCGCTGAATACCGCCATTCTGGGCATATCGGTCGATTCTCCTTTTACGCTGGCCGTGTTCAAAGAGCAACAACAACTGCCGTTCGAGCTGTTGTCGGATTTTAACAAGGAAACCTCAGTAGCTTACGATGCGCTATACCAAACATTTGCCATGAACATGCGGGGTGTTAGCAAGCGGGCGGCTTTCGTGATCGACCGAAATGGTGTTATCCAGTATGCCGAAGTGCTCGAAAACGCGGGCGAGGTACCCAGTTTTACCGCAATCCAGGAAATACTCGCTTCCATGAAGTGAACGCTTTAAGGATGATTCATCAGTCAGGAAACAAATGGCCTGGTACCATAACTTCTTCTACGGGTTGCCACAGGCGGCCTGGAAAGCGGCCCAAACCGACGGGCAAACGCAGCTCGACCTCGAATTGCTGGTCGAAACGCTTTCGTTTGGCCCCGGCGACCGGCTGCTGGATGTATTTTGCGGCTACGGACGTCACGCACTGCCGCTGGCCCGGATGGGTGCCCGCGTAACGGGTGTCGATCTGTCCGAAGAGTCAATTGCGGAATTGCGTGCCGATGCCGGTAAGCTGCCGCTGACCGCGATTGCCGGCGATTTTCAGCAACTCACGCCTGCCGATATGCCCGCCGACTCGCTGTTCGATGCGGGCTACTGTCTGGGCAACAGCTTTAGCTTTTTTGCCCAGCCGAACATGCTCGCTTTTCTGACGCGTATTGGTTCGCTGCTGAAGCCCGGTGGTCGGTTTTTAGCCCATTCGGCGATGATTGCCGAGTCAGTGCTGCCCGACTACCAGGCCCGCAGCTGGCAACCCATTGGCGGTGACGACGAAAAGGCGATTTTATTTCTGGTCGAGAACGACTACGATCCACTCGAAAGCCGGATCGATTCGCACCTGACCTATGTGTGCGACGGCGAAACGCAGACCCGTCTGGCGCAACATTATATTTATACGCTGGCCGAACTTTGTCGATTGTTCGGCCAGGCGGGTTTTCGCGTAATCGCCTGTTACGGCACGGTCGATAGGGAATTGTATGCCCTTGGCGACGAGGCCGTCTGGCTGCTGGCCGAAAAAATATAAGAACTGCCCCTAAATGGGTTACCCGACTTCGGAGAACGTTTTTCGCCCCGACCGGTCTTTACAGCGATGCAGGCAGGTGGTTTCAAGACGCACCAACGAAATCAGTAGAATTTTCCGGCCTTGTTACATGGCTCCTGGCCACCATGTTGAAGTTGCTAAGAGTCGGCTTAGGAGACTGCTTTAGTAGTCAATTGCGATGTTATCGTTTGCTAAGTTTGTTCATTCTGACCCATGCACAGTGCAGAAACTGGTATCGATTAGGGGCATCAGGAGCCATGCAACAAAGCCCCTGATATCCCTGAAATAGGATTAGTAGGGGTAATTGTAAAATGTTGCGCCTTCACCCGATGCAATAAATGGCAGGTCGTAAATGGCTTCCTTGACGTTGGTAGGATGCCCGTTTGTATCCGGTAATTCAATTGCTTTGCCGTTGTAGCGTTCCGATAAAAAAGGCCCCACGACGAAGTTGAGCAACACCAAAATTGGCCGCGTTCAGAATTTTAAAAGTAACCCCAGCACCAGCAAAGCACCCGCGTCCTCCCCAAAAATAGTGGCCAACTTCTGCACGTACTCGCGCTGGGGCTGGCGATGACCGCGCGCTGATTTTGAGATAATATTCGTGTCTACGTCGAGCATGGCTGCCACTTTGCGGAGGGGCCACTGCCGTTGCTCACGCTGTTTCCGAAGCCATTCGCCAAACACGTACTGCGTCCCATGCTGACCTTATCCACCCGTTTTTGTATTATTTCGTTGGACAAGTTATGTCACAAAAAACTACAACTGCAACTGCAATTTTAAACTCAAAAAAATGATTCATCTGCCTTTTTTTGACTTTTCAGGCTGGTTGACATATGCGCCACCACAGCCGCTGTTACCATAAAAACTACCGACTAATGATTCCGGCTCTGTCAATCTGTCAGCCCGGCTCAGTCTGGAACAGGATTTGACACCCCGCCACATATCAGTAATTTCATCTCTACCCATACAGTATGGAAACCTTACAAAACGAAAAAAGCGATACCACCGCACCGGGGGCGATGCGGCATTCCGACCGGCGGGGACGGATCTCGATTCATACCGAGAATATTTTTCCCATCATCAAGAAATTTCTGTATTCCGACCATGAGATATTCCTGCGCGAACTGGTCTCGAACGCGGTAGATGCCACCCAGAAACTGCGTCAACTGGCTTCATACGGCGAATTTGGCGGGGAACTCGGGGACCTCAAAGTAACCGTCTCGCTCGATGAAGAAGCCAAAACAATCACCGTCAGCGATAACGGGCTGGGTATGACGGCCGACGAAATCGAGAAATACATCAATCAGATTGCGTTCTCGGGTGCGTCGGATTTTCTGGAGAAATACAAAGATAAAACCGGCAGCGGACAACCGGACGACAAAGGGGCCATTATCGGTCATTTTGGCCTCGGTTTCTATTCGGCGTTTATGGTGGCCGAACAGGTTGAAATCGTTACCAAATCATACCGGGAGGAGGCCGAAAGCGTGCGGTGGGTGTGCGATGGCTCGACGGAGTATGAACTCACGCCCGCCGATAGGGTGGAACGCGGCACTGACATTATTCTGCACGTGGCCCCCGATTCGGAGGAGTTTTTGAGCAAAGCCCGGCTGCGGAGCATTCTTGACAAATACGCCCGGTTTCTGCCCACGCCCGTTGAGTTCGACGGCGAAACGGTGAACAACACCACACCCATCTGGACCAAATCGCCCGCCGATCTAACCGACGAAGATTACAAAAACTTCTACCACGAGCTGTACCCGATGGGGGAGGAACCGCTGTTCTGGATTCACCTCAACGTCGATTATCCGTTTAACCTGACGGGAATTCTTTACTTCCCCCGGATAAAAAACGAGCTGCGTTTTCAGCGCGAAAAAATTCAGCTATACAGTCGGCAGGTGTTTATTACCGATGAGGTGAAAGACGTTGTGCCCGACTTTCTGATGATGCTCCACGGCGTGATCGACTCGCCCGACATCCCCCTGAACGTGTCGCGGAGCTTTTTGCAGGCCGATAGCAGCGTTAAAAAAATCAACGGCTACATCACCCGTAAAGTGGCCGATAAACTCAACGACCTTTTCAATGCCGACCGCAAAGGCTTCGAGGAGAAGTTCGA
>JAYVAP010000501.1:0-3294 GCA_043750915.1 Spirosoma sp.
GAAAGATACTGTTTAAAAAACAACCTACCTAATTACGGGCGTGTCTTTTTATCAAGTTCACTATAAATCAAAATAAGCAGCTTAATATCCGAACTATCAGACATCAAGCTGCTTATCAGTTAGTTACACGAAGATGTATTTACCAACGAATTTAAAACCAACCGAGCGGTTACCCCATACAGAATACCCTGAAATTCATTTTATGGCCCACCATTTACGATTAAAAGTTAGGCTTCAGGAGGTACTTGTTATAGAAATCATCAATAACTTTAACGGCTTCGGTGGGCGTATCAACAATGCTAATGAGTTTCATATCTTCGGGGTTGATGTTGTTCTCCTGGCCCAGCATTACCCCGGTAATCCAGTCGATAAGACCCTGCCAGTAGGCCCGGCCTACGAGCACAATCGGGAAACGGGCAATCTTGCGCGTCTGAATCAGGGTCATCGCTTCAAACAGCTCATCGAGGGTGCCCATGCCGCCGGGCATCACCACAAAACCCTGCGCATACTTAACGAACATCACTTTTCTGACAAAGAAAAAGTCGAAGTTAATGCTCTTGTCGGGGTCAATATAAACATTGCTGTGCTGCTCGAAGGGCAACGTAATGTTGAGACCCACCGATTTGCCACCCTGCTCAAAGGCTCCTTTGTTGCCCGCTTCCATGATGCCCGGCCCGCCCCCCGTGATAACACCGTAGCCGTGGCGCACCAGTTTGGCGGCAATTTCTTCGGTCATTTTGTAATAGGGATTGTCGGGCTTGGTGCGGGCCGAGCCGAAAATGGATACGCAGGGACCAATTTTGGCTAACTTATCGAAGCCTTCAACAAATTCGGCCATCACTTTAAAAATTACCCACGAATCTGCTGTCTTAATCTCGTTCCAGTTGTGGTCCTGAAACGCTTCTTTGATGCGCTGTTCATCGGGGGTCAGCAGCAGTTCGTCGCGCCTGGGTAAATCGTGGGCAATTCGTTCGGTACTCTGTGTTTCAGAGCGTTGAACCGTCTCTTTGGATGCTTCCATGTAAATAAAAAAAGTCAGTAAGTGCGGTATGTACGCACGTTGTTGTTGATAACTGGCCTGCCTGCGCAGTTGCTGACCCCGCTAATCAGCCATAATAGCCGCAGAATTTCTTCGGACGGAATACAATAACGAATAATTTTGCCGAATCGTTTTTAATTCCCCCCGATTCCCCATGCCCCACCACATTGCCCTCGGTGCCGACCACGCCGGTTTCGCCCTCAAAGAACACATTAAACACTGGCTGGAAACAACCGGCTACTGCGTCACCGACCTGGGCACGCACTCCGCCGAATCTGCCGATTATGCCGACTTCGCGCACCCCGTTGCGCAGGCCGTGGAAACGGGCGGGACCGACCGGGGTATTCTGGTTTGTGGCAGCGGCCAGGGCGTTTGCATGACCGCCAACAAGCACCCCGGCATTCGGGCCGCGCTGGTGTGGCAACCCGCCATGGCCGCCCTCACCCGACAACACAACGATGCCAACGTGCTGTGTTTGCCCGAACGGTTTATTTCGACCGACGATGCACTGGCCTGCGTGCGCCTGTTTCTGACAACGGAGTTTGAGGGCGGGCGGCATCAGCGACGGATCGACAAAATAGCAGGCTGACAACCGGGGTATTTTTACCACCTGTGGTCAGCCTGCTGGCTTTTTTTTAAAATAGTCCGCCTTCCCTTATTTCAGCGAACCCATACCGCCATCGACACCAATGATCTGGCCGGTGATCCAACCTGCCTGATCCGAGAGCAAATAAGCCGCCATGCCCGCAATATCCTGTGGAGAACCAAAGCGGCTGAGGGGATGGCGTTTGTTGGCGGCTTCGCGCTTGGTGTCGTCGGCGAGCAGAAACTGCGCCATCGGCGTATCGGTCAGCGACGGAGCCACGGCATTGACGCGCACGTTGAATGGTGCCAACTCAGCGGCCAGCGATTTGGTCAGCCCTTCGACGGCCGATTTGGCTACCGACACCGATGAGTGCATGCCCATACCGAGTTTGGCGGCCACCGTGCTGAACAGGACGATGCTACCACCCTTCGATTTTTTGATGGCTGCATAAGCCGCATGAATGGTCGCTACGGCACCCAGCACATTCAGTTCCAGGTCGTTGCGGTAGTCCTGAATGGTGAGCCGCTGAAAAGGTTTCAGGTTGATGGTGCCCGGGCAATACACAATACCGTGCAGCAGATCGGGCAGTTGAGTGAGCGCGTCGGCAGCCGGTGTTTGGGTAATATCCCACGTCATGTGGGTCGATTGGATGCCTTCGGGGCGCGTGCGGCCCGCCGTAAACAACACGGCACCCTGCGCCTGGAGCGACTCGGCCAGCGCGTGACCAATGCCCGAACTGGCCCCCACGATAAGAATGTTTTTGCCTTGCATGGTCATGGTTCAGTAGCAATTAAGCAGAAAAATCTGTCAGCTGTTTGATGTTTGTCCAACATACCGCAGGAATTCCTGGCGGGTTGCTTCTTCGCCAAATTTACCACCGTAGGAAGCTGTAATGGTCGATGAGTTAACATCGTGGACACCCCGCGTGGATACGCACAAGTGTTTGGCATCGATCATGACGGCCACATCCTCGGTTTCGAGCACCCGCTTGAGTTCCTCGGCAATCTGCACCGTCAAACGCTCCTGCACCTGTGGCCGCTTGCTGAAATACTCGACCGTGCGGTTCAGTTTGGATAAGCCAATGACCTTGCCGCTGGAGATATAGGCCACGTGCGCCCGGCCAATGATGGGCACAAAATGGTGCTCACAGTAGGTCTGAACCGTGATGTCTTTCTCAACCAGCATTTCGTTGTAATGAAACTTATTGTCGAACAACGTGGGCGACGGTTTGTTGGCGGGGTTGAGTCCCTTAAAAATCTCCTGAACATACATTTTGGCCACGCGCCGGGGCGATCCGTTCAGGCTATCATCGGTTAGGTCAAGGCCGAGAATGCCCATTATTTCCCGAAAATGTTCTTCAATCAGGTCAATTTTGGTGGCATCGTCCAGGTCGAAGGCATCCGGACGCATGGGCGTATCGACGGAAGCTGCGCCGTGGGCATCGCCAATCTCGTCGATCAGCTCAGCCGTTGTTTGCCCGTTCAGGGCGTTTGAATAGCTATTATGCCCATTGGTGGCCCGGCCTGCCGTTGCGTTGCGCGGGGTGCCGTTGTTAGGCAGGGTATTCAACGAAGTTCCGTTCAGTTTCATAAAGCTTTACTTTAAGGTCTAAGGCTGGGCTTAGTTGGTTGCGTAAAATGTCGTAAATAACAATGGCAATGTTTTCGGC
>JAYVAP010000502.1:0-2018 GCA_043750915.1 Spirosoma sp.
CGACTGCACCGCCCGCAGGCTGACAACCGGGTTGTCGGTATAGAGCCGCAGCGAATAAGGACCTGCTGCCGTGGTGGGCAGCATCTCGTTGACCACCGAGAAACTCACCGGCTGACCGCTCAGACCGGCGTATTGCGGAGTGAAACTCACCCGGCGCAAACCTGCCGTGATGGTCTGACAGCTCACCGTGGTCACACCCGTGATGCTGAAGGGTGCCGTGGTTGGCGGCACACCGCCCCCACTGTTGCAGGCTGCCAGCCAGTCGTAGCCAAAGCTGGCACTACCGGCCGTGCCACTCTGCGTGACCCGCAGCGTAATGGTCGGGTTGTCGGTGTACAAATTCAGCGAGTAGGGACCCGCTGCCGTGGTGGGCAGCAGCTCATTGACCACCGAAAAACTCACCGGCTGACCGTTCAGACCCGCGTACCGGGGCGTGAAACTAACCCGGCGCAAACCTGCCGTGATCGTCTGGCAGCTCACCGTGGTCACGCCCGTGATGCTGATGGGTACCGTAGCGTTTTCCTTGATGGTAACCTTACCACTGGCATTTACAGGATCCGGGTCATAGGCATCTCCGTCGACCAGCGTTACATCCACGTCCTCATCGCCTTCTACCTCGTCGTCGTCGATGGGGGTCACCGGCACATCCACAACAGACACTCCGTCGGGGAAAGTCACCGTGCCGGGCAGGCCCACGTAGTCGGTGCCGTTGGTGGCCGAGCCTCCCAGGCTGTATTGAACCACCAGTTCACCGGCGGTGTCGCTTCGTTCAAAACGCAGAGACCCGGGGTCGGCATCGGGCGTGGCCATCCGGGCTGATGCTGTGCTGGTTTCTACCCGCAGGTCGGTAACACCCCGGCCGGGGCTGGCTGCTGCTTCAACGGCGTTAGGGTCGGGGCTGGTCAGGCTCACAATGGGAACCGCCGGTGCTCTGATGGTAAAATCTGTATCAGATATATCGAAGAAAATGGTGTTGCTGCCCGCTACTTTAATTCTGGCAGCGCTGGTCAATACCACCGGGAATCTGATCTGTTGGCTTCCGTCGTTAGGCGTGTTGGCAATGAGCGTAACGGGAAATGTCATGCCACCATCGGTAGAGAGCAAAATATCTACCTGAGCACAGCTTACGGGTGCTTCCGTCGTGTTGGCTACATCCCAGGTGATGGTCCGAAGGGAGTTTCCGGCGTAGGAACCTGCCAGGTTGGTTGTTTCTAAAAAAGGGCCGGAGTTACCATCGATCGTGACGGTCGCTTCCCGGTAAACCAGGCCACCTGCATTGTCGCGCACCGTCAGCCGATGCGTGGTAACGAAGTCAACGGAGGGAAGTTTGTCGCCTTTGGCATAGTTGGTTCCATCCAGGATGGCCGACAGCCGGGGAAAATACCGGGTGCCGGTAGAAACGGGCGGGTAGCTTCTGAAAAAAGGCGAAAATCTTGTATTCGCCAGCGTGGTGGGACTGGGGATAAAAAGCCCCACATTGGTACCTTCCCACGAGTAAGTCAGCACATCGTCCGCATTGGCATCGGTAGCCCGGCCCGTCAGCACAAACGGGGTCGATCGGGGAATGGTCCTGTCGGACGGAAATTCGCTGATGACCGGCACCGTATTGTTGAGGGTTGTGGTACTGAAACAGCTGAGCGTATTGATATACGATACGGCCTGCGTGTAGTTGGCGGTGTGGAAGTTAAGAAACGGCCGGTACGACGATTCATAGTTATCGTTGCCTGTGCTGTTACTGCAGGTAAAGCCATAACTCATAATCGTTGCGCCGGCACCCGGCTCTACCGACGTTGCCGGGGAGCGGGTGGTGCAAACGGGTATGCTGCTATGAAAGCTATGGGTCATACCAAACTGATGCCCTATTTCGTGACTCAGCAGCTGGTCGTCGTAGACCGGGGCAAATTGGGTCTCATTGGCATCGATGGTTCCGTAGGAGGTATTGCCCACGTTGGAGGTGCCATTTCCTTTGCTGTCGGCCTTGCAAACCGAAGGCGTTACGGCAACGCCCTCGCCCGACC
>JAYVAP010000503.1:0-6616 GCA_043750915.1 Spirosoma sp.
GATACGTAACCTGCGTTACGTTGCGCATGGTCATGCCCACGCGCTCCAGTGCAGCCGTCAAATTTTGAAAAACCTGCTGCGTTTGGGCCGACAAATTGCCTGCGCCCACGAGTTGCCCGCTGGCATCGAAGGGCCGTTGCCCGCTGATGTAGACCTGCTTGCCAGCCACGCCCGTCTCCACTTTATAGGTGTAGCCCATCTGGGGGTTTATGGATGTCTGAGCCTGCGAAGCGGATGCTGTCAGAACGAAAATCAGTGAAACGAAATACCACTTCATAATGTATTTTTTAGAATAAAGCGTTGATTTTAAAGGCTTACGGGTTCTGTTTTTTCGTCAAAAAACAGGTAATTTAGCAAATCGCAGTAGGGTTTGATAATCTGGCAACCCCGCACAATTTCATCGGCAAAAGTAGGCCTGAGCACGTCTTTATCCGTGTATCGGTGCATGAAAAACAGTTCTTTCCGGCGCAGCAACTCAATTTCGGGGTGGGTAGCCGGGTAGCCTTTGGGCGTTGTTTTTACCACCTCGCCGGATGCTTCGGGGAAGTAAGCCCGAAACGAATCGCTGTCGATGATATCCTTCAACTCCCCCGCATTATAGTCGATCTCCTGCCGAAATTTAGCCAGGTTTCCGGGGGTTGGTTGCCACAGACCCGCCCCCAAAAACGACTGATTATCGGGCTGAATGTGTACGTAATAATCGATGCGGCCCGAGTGCCGACCGCCGGGACCAATGGCAAATGCCAGATTGGACTTGTAGGGTGCTTTATTTTTGGAGAACCGAACGTCGCGGTTAATCCGAAAAATACAGTCTTTTACCGTTGTGCTGGCCAGCGGCTCAAAAGCACTCATGCCGCTCAAAACCCGCTCAACAACGCTGCAGAGTTCGGCTTTGGCGGCCTCATAGCGGGGGCGGTTCGCCTGAAACCACTCGCGGTTGTTGTTCTGAACAAGATCGCGCAGAAAGTCGATTGTTGAGGGCGTAAATCCCCCTTTGTCCGTTGGTTTGGTTGCCATATCCAGTCAAAGATAGGTAATCAGGCTCGTATGCCACCACCACGCATCCATTTTTCAGGGGACTACTGGCCCGCTATGCAAACAGCGGTTGCCTGCGATACTGCGCGGGCGAGGTGCCAATTCCGCGCCGGAAGAGTTTCATAAAATAGGTCGCGGCAAACTATGCTAATTTTTAGAAGGTTTAGCACGCTACTCAGTCAGGGCCGTCGTTAATGTGATAGAATTGTGCAGATACATGATGCGGTTGCTCATTTTTTATTGAACAATTTTGACAAACTTTGTAAAAATTCCCAAACAGTAAACTTCTACCTTATCCGTATGGAAACGCTTGAACTCGTTGAAACCCACGCTAACCGGCCTAAATTCCGGTCACATTACGACAATTACATTGGTGGCAAGTGGGTACCGCCCGTTGGGGGCGAGTATTTCGACAACGAATCGCCGGTCGATGGCAGCCTGATTGCCAAAATGCCCCGCTCCCGAGCCGCCGATGTGGACCTCGCCGTTGAGGCTGCCAATAAAGCGTTTGAAACCTGGGGCAAAACATCGGCCACCGAACGCAGCAAGATTCTGCTTCAGATTGCCGACGTAGTCGAAAAGAACCTGGAGTTTCTGGCCCGCGTTGAAACGGTTGAAAATGGCAAAGCCCTGCGCGAGACCATGGCCGCCGATTTGCCGCTTGTAGTCGATCACTTCCGGTACTTTGCGGGCGTGATCCGGGCCGAGGAAGGCTCGGCCACCGAACTCAATGCCGACACCCTCTCGCTCATCATCAAAGAACCCATTGGGGTGGTGGCGCAGATTATTCCGTGGAATTTTCCCCTGCTGATGGCCACCTGGAAACTGGCACCGGCCCTGGCCGCTGGCTGCTGCGTGGTCATAAAACCCGCTGAGCAAACACCCACCTCGCTGGCCATTTTGTTTGAGTTGCTCGATGGCATTGTGCCGCCGGGCGTGGTCAATATTATCCAGGGCTTTGGCACGGAAGCGGGCAAACCCCTGGCGCAGCACAAACGCGTGAACAAAGTAGCTTTCACCGGCGAAACCACCACCGGACGGCTCATTATGCAATATGCATCGGAAAATCTTATTCCGGTAACGATGGAGTTGGGCGGTAAATCGCCGAATATCTTCATGAAATCCATTGCCGATCACGACGATGATTTCTTCGACAAATGCGTGGAAGGCGCGGTGATGTTTGCCCTCAACCAGGGCGAAATATGCACCTGCCCGTCGCGGCTGCTGGTTCACGAGGACATCTACGACAAGTTTATGGCCCGCGTTATTGAGCGGACCAACGCCATCAAGCTGGGCCACCCCCTCGATGCCGATACCATGATGGGTGCCCAGGCCAGCAACGACCAGTATGAAAAAGTGCTGTCTTACATCGACATTGGCCTGAAAGAAGGAGCCGAATTGCTCGCCGGTGGCGGCCCGGCCCACAGCGTGGAGGGCGGATTTTATATTCAGCCAACGATTTTCAAGGGCCATAACAAGATGCGTATCTTCCAGGAAGAGATCTTCGGGCCGGTGCTGTCGGTGACTACTTTCAAGGATGCCGACGAGGCCGTAGCCATTGCCAACGACACGCTCTATGGATTGGGAGCGGGTTTCTGGTCGCGCGATGCGCACGAGCTGTACACCATTCCACGCCGGATTCAGGCGGGCCGCGTGTGGGTCAACTGCTACCACGATTACCCGGCGCACGCCCCCTTTGGCGGCTACAAAAAGTCGGGCTTCGGGCGCGAGAATCACCTGATGATGCTGAATCATTATCGCCAGGTCAAGAACATGCTCATTTCCTACAGCCAGCAAAAATTAGGCTTCTTTTAGGTGACTGCCGGGGCTGAAGCACTATTTTTTGCGCTTCAGCCCCGGCATTTCTGATGGCTACTATGACGAACAATCCGCTTTCCCGCGTCGACATCAGCCCGGCGGCTGCCACTATTCTGGACCAGCTGCGGCTCGAACATGGCCCGCTGATGTTTCACCAAAGCGGTGGCTGCTGCGACGGCTCCTCGCCCATGTGCTTTGCCAAGGGTGATTTCATCATCGGCCAGTCCGATGTGCTGCTGGGTGAGGCAGACGGTTGCGATTTCTGGATGTCGGAGGATCAGTTCGAGTACTGGAAACATACGCACCTGACCATCGACGTTACGCGGGGCCGGGGTGCCAGTTTCTCGCTCGAAATTCCGATGGGCGTGCGGTTTCTGATCCGGTCGCGGCTGTTTGATCCGGACGAATATGCGCAACTGCCCCCCATTCACCTGGGGCCTCGCGAAAACGCCTGAAAAAAATTGGCCGCTGAACATCAGCGGCCAATTTTTTCATAAACACAACCCTGCCGTTGGCAACAATCGGTTGATCTCCCCTGTTTCACTCGATTTTTTCATGAACATCAAACGCCTGCTCATTCCGGCAGTATTGCTTATTTCGCTAACGGCCAGCCGGTGGTCTTTCGACGAAAAACCTACTCCGCCGAGCCGCGAATGGCCCGAATACCTCGGCGGTCCCGACCGAAATCATTACTCGCCCCTCACCCAGATCGACACCACCAACGTGGGCCAGCTGGCGGTTGCCTGGCAATACCACACCGGCGATTCGGGACAAACGCAGTGCAATACCATCATGGTGGCGGGTAGCCTGTATGGCACCACGGCCAGCAACCAGGTGTTTGCCCTCGATGCGGCCACCGGACGGGAACGCTGGCGCAATACCAGCCGGGCCGGTACGCTCAACACCAGCCGGGGTGTTACCTACTGGGCCGACGGAGCCGACCAGCGAATTCTGTTCACTGCCGGGCCGATGCTCTGCGCCGTGGATGCCCGCACGGGGGCGTTTATACCCACCTTCGGGCAGGGCGGAAAAGCCAGCCTCAAGCAGGGATTAGGCACTTCGGCAACGGATAAATACGTAATTTCTAACACGCCCGGAACGTTATTCGGCGACTTGATTATTATGCCGCTGCGCCTGTCGGAGGAGGCCGACGCGGCACCGGGCCATATTCAGGCCTTCAGCGTTCGCACGGGCAAACTGGTCTGGACGTTTCACACCATCCCCCACCCCGGCGAGTTCGGCTACGCCACCTGGCCCAAACAGGCCTATAAAAACACCGATATTGGCGGGGCCAATAGCTGGGCGGGCATGGCCATCGACCGGCAGCGGGGCATTGTTTACGTACCCACCGGATCGGCAGCGGGCGACTTCTACGGCGGTAACCGGCGGGGCCAGAACCTGTTTGCCAACTGCCTGCTGGCCCTCGATGCCCGCACCGGCAAACGGCGCTGGCATTACCAGCTGGTGCATCACGACCTCTGGGACCGCGATTTACCCGCCCCGCCTAACTTGTTGACGCTCAGGCAACAGGACCGAACCATTGATGCAGTGGTGCAGGTAACCAAGTCGGGACACGTGTTTGTGTTCGACCGGGTAAGCGGCAAACCGTTGTTTCCCATTCAGGAAAAGGCAGTGCCGGGATCAGTCATGCCGGGCGAGGTTCCGTGGCCCACGCAACCGCTACCCACCCGGCCCGCGCCGTTTACGCGCCAGCTTCTCACCGAAGCCGACATCAACCCCTACGCCGAAAACCGCGATACGCTGCTGGCCCAGTTCCGCCGGGCAAAAAAAGGGGCATTTGTGCCCCTCAGCAAAACCCCAACGCTGCTCTTTCCGGGGGCCGATGGGGGTGCCGAATGGGGCGGAGCCGCCGTTACGCCCGATGGTGTCCTGTACGTGAACGCCAACGAAATGGCCTGGCTGTTCAGCCTGAGCGACACGCCCGCAGCCGATGAACTGGCCCACCTCAGCCCCGGACAGCGACTCTACACCACCAACTGCCTGAGTTGCCACGGACCTAACCGCGCGGGTAACCCCGGCAGCGGCTACCCGTCGCTGGTAAACTTGAGCACCCGCCGAACGCGCGAATCCACCACGGCACTCATTGGCAACGGCAAAGGTATGATGCCAGGCTTTGTGCGCCTGAGCGATACCGAAAAACAGGCGCTGGTTTCGTTTTTGTTCGGCGATGAAAAAGTGGAGGGCGTGGCCGTAGCTTCGGGCGTGGGCTACAAAAAGCCCTATGTTCCGTATCGGTTCAACGGCTACCAGAAGTTTCTCGACAGCAAGGGCTATCCGGGCATCAGCCCGCCCTGGGGCACCCTAACGGCCATCGACCTCAATACCGGCGCACATCGCTGGCAGATTCCGCTTGGCGAACGAACCGAACTCACCGCACGCGGCATTCCGCCCACCGGTACCGAGAACTACGGCGGACCCGTTGTTACGGCGGGCGGGCTGCTCTTTATTGCGGCCACAATGGACGGCAAGTTTCGCGCTTTCAGCCAGAAAACCGGGAAACTGCTCTGGGAAACGCAGCTCCCGGCGGCTGGCTTTGCCACACCAAGTACCTATGAAGTGAATGGCAAACAGTATGTGGTGGTAGCCTGTGGCGGCACTAAACTCGGCACCAAAAAGGGCGATAGTTTCCTGGCCTTTGCCCTGCCCTGATGCGGTCCGGAGTTGCCACCGAGGGCACCAACCGGGTTAAGTTTTTGCCCGCCGGAAAAACATAGCAAAAAAAATACACTACGCTGCCTTTTACACTTAAACAACTTATAATCAGTAAAATATCGAGCTAAACACTACTTCATCAGCTCGTGGATGGACGTGCCGGGCGAAAAATATGCTCATTATTCAGCCATTTCAGACCTTTGCTCCATCACATTTAGTAACCCCGTCTTATTGATACGTGACTCGCCCAAACGGCCAGTAACCTCATCCGTATCAGTAATGACGTTATCCATCATAATTCCGGCTTTTAATGAACAAAAAACCATTTGTTCGTTGTTGGAACGGGTGCTTAAAGCCCCGCTCCCCACCGGTATCAATCGCGAAGTTATTGTGGTCGATGATTGCTCGCAGGATCGAACCCAGGCCTGTGTCCTCGATTTCAACGCTCAGGTTGACCGGCTCAGCATCCGCTATATTCGCCACGCGGTTAACCAGGGCAAGGGAGCCGCTTTGCACACGGGTATCCGAGCCGCTACCGGCGATTTTCTGGTTATTCAGGATGCCGATCTGGAATATGATCCAGACGAGTATGGCCTGCTGCTTCAACCGCTGCTCGATCAAAAAGCCGACGTTGTAATAGGCTCCCGGTTTATGAGCAACCGGCCACACCGGGTGCTGTATTTCTGGCATTCGGTGGGCAACCGATTTCTCACCCTGCTGTCGAACATGTTCACCGACCTGAATCTGACCGACATGGAAACCTGCTACAAGATGTTTCGTACGCCCGTGATAAAAGGCGTCTATCTGCGGGAAAACCGATTTGGTTTCGAGCCGGAAGTAGTGGCGAAAGTATCCCGCCTGCCAGGCATTCGGATTTATGAAGTGGGCATCTCCTACGCCGGCCGAACCTATGCCGACGGCAAGAAGATAGGCTGGCGCGACGGCTTCCGGGCTATCTACTGCATTGTGCGATATAATCTCATCAAGCCCGCCACTGCTCCTTATGTTATAACGGCTATCGACCCTGTTCATGAACGTTTCACTACTGTTTTGGGCAATCGGTAGCCTGGGCTACGGCGAGTTGGTACGG
>JAYVAP010000504.1:0-11001 GCA_043750915.1 Spirosoma sp.
GCAAACCGGCCCGCCGGTACGGCACAAACGCCGGGCAACACCAGCGCAACACCCATCAACCGGCCCGCCGGCCCAGCCCAGAGCGGCAACAATGCCAACCGGGGCGGCACCGCTAACCCGGCCAACAACCGACCAGGCGGGGGAAACCGGCCCGGTGGAGGCACCGGAAACACGGCTAACCGGGGTGGCAGTACCGCCAACCGGGGAGGTCGCCGGGAAACACCCACCCAGGCCGACGTTAAAAAGTCGATTCAGCAAACCAACGCCCGCATGTCGGGTAGTACGCCCAACCGGGGTGCCGACCGTCGGCGCGACCGCCGGAGCCAGCGCGAAGAGGACCGCCGGTTGATGACCGAGCAGGAAGAAATCGATGCCAAAATCCTGAAAGTCACCGAATTTGTGTCGGCCAACGACCTGGCCTCGCTGATGGACGTATCTATCAACGAAGTTATTTCGGTCTGCTTAAATCTGGGCATGTTCGTCTCGATTAACCAGCGGTTAGATGCCGAAGCAATTACGGTTATTGCCGACGAATTCGGATACGATGTGCAGTTTATATCGGCCGAAGACGAGACCGAAGCCGGCATCGAAGTCATTGCCGATGAGCCGGACGAGTTGCTTCATCGTGCACCGATTGTGACAATCATGGGCCACGTCGACCACGGCAAAACATCCCTGCTGGATTATATTCGGCGGGCTAAAGTGGCGGCTGGCGAAGCAGGCGGTATTACCCAGCACATTGGTGCCTACAGCGTGAAAACATCCGACGACCGGATGATTACGTTCCTCGATACGCCGGGCCACGAAGCCTTTACGGCCATGCGTGCCCGGGGTGCCAAAGTTACCGACGTTGTCATTATCGTGATTGCCGCCGACGACAGCATTATGCCCCAAACCCGCGAGGCCATCAACCACGCGCAGGTGGCAGGCGTTCCCATCGTGTTTGCTTTCTCGAAGGTGGACAAGGCGGGGGCCGATGCCGAGAAAATCCGGCAGGGACTGGCCTCCATGAATATCCTCGTGGAAGAATGGGGTGGTAAATACCAGACGCAGGAAATTTCCTCGAAATCTGGTCTGGGGGTCGATGATCTGCTCGAAAAAGTACTCCTCGAAGCCGAACTGCTCGAACTCAAAGCCAACCCCGACCGCCGGGCATTGGGCACCGTTATTGAAGCCTCGCTCGACAAGGGCCGTGGCTACGTCTCGACGGTGCTGGTCGAAAACGGCACGCTCCGCCAGGGCGATATTATGCTCGTTGGGGCGCACTACGGTCGAATCCGGGCTATGACCAACGACCGGGGCGAACGCATCAAAGAAGCCGGCCCGGCACAACCGGTGCAGATTCTTGGATTGCCAGGTGCTCCACAGGCAGGCGACAAGTTCAACGTGATGGAAACGGAGCGCGAAGCCCGCGAAATTGCCAACAAACGGGAACAACTCCTGCGGGAGCAAACCCTGCGGACCCGCAAGCACATTACGCTCGAAGAAATTGGCCGCCGAAAAGCCATCGGCACCTTCAAAGAGCTGAACGTGATTGTGAAAGGTGATGTAGATGGTTCGGTCGAAGCCCTGTCTGATTCACTCCTGCAACTGTCGACAGACGAGATTCAGGTAAATATCATTCACAAAGCGGTTGGCCAGATATCGGAGTCCGATGTGTTGCTGGCTTCCGCTTCAGATGCGGTGGTAGTTGGTTTTCAGGTGCGGCCTTCGGCAAGTGCGCGGAAACTGGCCGATCAGGAACAAATTGAACTCCGGTTCTACTCGATCATTTACGATGCCATCGACGAGATCAAAAACGCGATGGAAGGCCTGTTGGCCCCCACCGTTGAGGAAATAATCGTGGGTAATGCGGAAGTGCGCGACGTGTTCAAGATCACCAAAATCGGTACCGTTGCCGGTTGCTACGTGACGGAAGGCAATATCAAGCGGAACAACAAAATCCGCATCATCCGCGACTTCATCGTTGTTCATACCGGCGAAATCAGTGCGCTGAAACGCTTTAAAGACGACGTGAGCGACGTTAAATTTGGCTACGAGTGCGGACTAAGCATCAAAAACTTCAACGATATTGAAGTAGGTGATGTAATCGAAAGCTTCGAGCTGAAAGAAGTGAAACGGACACTGTAAATTTATTGTCGACTCGATGATGCCCCGCCATCGAGCCAGAAAAAACTCCCCGGTCAGTTTTGTCTGACCGGGGAGTTTTTTGTATCTTCACAACCACCTAAAACCCACATGAAAATACTCACCATAAGTGACTTACATGGTCGAACATCCTGGAAAGAAGCAGACTTTTCAGCCTACGACCGTGTTGTTTTTTTAGGCGACTACACCGACAGCTTTGTCGTCGACGATACGACAATTTTCAATAACCTAAGCGAAATTATTCAGCTCAAATGCCGTAAGCCCGGCAAGTTTATTTTGCTCATTGGCAACCACGATGCCCAGTATCTGTATTTCCCGCACTACCGCTGTGCCGGTTTTCGGGCGTGGGCGCAACCAGACCTCAGCCGGTTATTCAACAAATATGAAACCCTTTTTCAGGTAGCTCACCAGGAAAGCAAATACCTGTTCACCCACGCGGGCGTAACGGGCAAATGGCTGGCGCGGCTATTAAAAGCAACTGGGCATGACCCGCAGGCCGTTACACCGGCTTTTGGTTTGGCCCCGCTGCTCAACGACCTGAATGGCCAGCCTCTTCGGAAAAGAAATATTTTGTTTGAAGTAGGGCCTGTTCGGGGTGGTATGGACAGCTGTAGTGGACCCGTTTGGGCCGACCGTTCTGAGACCTGCGCCGATTTTCTGCCGGGCTTTCACCAGGTGGTAGGCCACACCCCTATCAACGACATTACCACCTACGGCAACGAAGCCGGGTCCATTACCTATACCGATGTGCTGGAAACACAAACCAGGTTTTACGAACTCGTAATCCCTGACTAACTTCGGCGTTGGAAAAACCAAAAACCGCTACCGGGTCGTTGCTTAAGCAACTGCACTGGACGAAAACCTCCTGAATGAACTTCCTTTATCCCTCCTTTCTGTTTGGCTTGCTGGCCGTGTTGGTGCCCATTGCCATCCATCTATTCAACTTTCGGCGGACGCGCCGGGTATTTTTTACCAACGTAGCCCTGCTACGGACCGTGCAAACCGAAACCAAATCGTTTCGGCGGCTCAAGCACTGGTTGGTTCTGGCGTGCCGATGTTTTTTTCTGGCTTGTCTCGTACTGGCATTTGCCCAGCCGTTCATTCCCGCTAAAAACAAAGTGGGCGGTGCCGCGTTCGGATTGTCGCGGCAGGGCGTTACGGGTTTTTACGTAGATAACTCGTACAGTATGCAGAACGAGCGCAATCAGAAACGCTACCTCGACATGGCCACCGGCAAGCTGGACGAGTTGCTCACGCTGTTTCGCAATGCCACCTCACTGCAACTGCTCACCAACGACTTTTCGGCCGCCGAGCAACAGGCGGGTTCGTCAGAATCGATTCGGGATCGGGTAACGGCCATCCGGTTTGCCCACACGCCCCGCTCGCTTCAAACCGTTTACCGGCGGCAGCGCAACCTGCTTGGTTCCCTCAATCCGGCTGGCAAAAATCAGCTTTTCTGGTTCTCCGATTTTCAGAAAAGTACCGTTGGCGATCTGTCGAAGCTAAAAATAGACACCACCGACCGTTTGTTTATGGTGCCGATGGAGGCCCAGGCCACCCGTAATATTTACGTAGATTCGGTGTGGCTCAGCACGCCTTTTGTTCGCGAGATGCAAAATAACAGCCTGAATGTTAAACTAATAAACAGCGGGCGCGAGGCCGTCAAAAATTTACCAATCCGGCTTTATTTAGACGATACGCAAACGTCCACGGCATCGGCTTCTATGCCGGCGGGTGGTTCCACCGCAGACGGGAGCGCGTCGGTAACGGTGTCGCTCAATTTCAATGTCACCAAAAAAGGTTACCACCGGGGCCGGATTGTGTTCGAGGATTTCCCGATTACGTTCGACAACCAGTTTTTCTTTGTTATCGAAGCATCACCGGCGGTTCGGGTGCTGCATTTGTATGGGCAAAAGTCGCCCGCCAACTACGTGCAGGCCGTGTATGCCAACGACAGTATGTTTGTCCGGCGGAGTTTCAGTGCCAGTAACTTTGATGTGGGGCAGCTGAAAGAAACGGATTTGGTGGTGCTGGAGGGCGTTGATCAGGTGAGCGGTACGCTGCGCACCGAACTGGAACGGTTTGTGCGGCAGGGCGGCAGTCTCACTGTTATTCCCCCGCCCAACCCCGATCTGGCCTCCTACGGCCCGTTTCTGAACGCGCTGGGCGTGGGCAACCTACAGCCAGTTATGCAATCACCTGCGCCCGCGCCCGTTCCCGTGGCTGACCCCGACCGGCGCAACCCGTTCTTCAGCGACGTTTTTCAGCAAAGCTACCAGTCCGAGCCGCTCAACATGCCCCTGGCCGCACCCGTTTGGCGGTGGAGCGCGGGCGAGCGGCTGCTGAATTTGCGCGATGGCAATCCACTGCTCACCCACACGCGGACGAGGGTGGCGGGCAACGTTTATGTGCTGGCAAGCCCATTGGCACCATCATTTGGTAACCTGGCTGAACACGCCCTGTTTGTGCCCGTCATGTATAAAATGGCCGCCCTGAGCATTCGGGCGCAGCGCACAGCCTACTCTTTCGACGACAACCTGATTGCACTGCCCACCCGCAACCCGGCCGACCAATCGGCCTATAAACTGAAGCGCGGCAAACTGGAAATCATTCCGGTGCAGCGGATCGTGAACAATCAGCTGCTGCTGGAAATACCCAAAAGCGATGAGCTGGCCGCCGGGCAGGAGATTGAGGCTGGCTACTACGAACTGCGGAACGGGCAGGGCAAAACGGAGCGGCTCCTGGCCTTCAATCACGGCAACCGCGAGTCGGTCATGGATTTTTATTCGGCCGCTGAACTGCGCCGGGCCTTTGCCAGTCAGCCCAACATTGAGGTGTTCGACAGCATTCAGGATGGCGATTTTGTGCAGGTGCTGGAGCAGGAAAACCTCGGCAAGAGTTTATGGAAATATTTCCTGCTGGCTGCCCTGGCGTTTCTGCTGCTGGAAACGGTGCTGGTGCGGCTGTTGAAGGGCTAATTTTAGTATATTTGGCAAAACCGTTAACGCATAAGACCATGAGCGTTGTATTTCCGATACTGATTGAGCCGGGCATCGATATGTTCGAGCAGATGCGCCAGATGACCGACGACGAGTTTTACTACTTCTGTCAGGAAAACGCTGACTATACCTTTGAACGGGATGCAGCCGGTAACATAAAATCGATGGCACAAACAGGCGGAGAAACAGGCAGACGAAATAGCGAATTGACCACAGACTTGACCATCTGGAACCGAAAGACGAAACTTGGTTTTGTCTATGACTCCTCCACTGGTTTTCAATTACCCAATGGTGCCAATCGGGGTCCTGATGCGGCCTGGGTCATCGCCAGCCGGTGGCAGGCACTCAGCCCGGAGCAACGCAAAAAATTTCCTCCGCTTTGCCCGGATTTTGTTGTTGAACTGATGAGCGAATCAGATTCTATCAAAGAAACCGACGAAAAAATGCGCGAATACGTGGACAACGGTTGCCGCTTAGGCTGGCTGATTGATCCCAAAACCGAAGAAGCGCGTATTTATCGGGCCGATGGCTCCATCAGCGTGATTCGTGGTTTCGACGGTAGCCTGCCGGGCGAAGAAGTGTTGCCCGGTTTTTCGTTTGATTTAACTCTATTACGATAGATAAGGGTTTTTGTTTTGACGAAACGGCTATCCTAAAATCAGGCAGCCGGCATATATAGATCAAACCGTGCGCCTTTGTTTAGCTCACTGGTAGCCGTAACAAGGCCGTTATGATTGGCAACAATTTTCTTCACAATGGCTAAGCCGATGCCGGTGCCGGTGTATTCTGCTTTGCTGTGCAGGCGTTGAAAGACCTCAAATATCTTTTCGCTGAATTTGGGATCGAAGCCGATGCCGTTGTCGGTGATGGTCAGGTGGCAATAGACTTTTTCGGGCAAAAGCGTTCCGTTTATCAGTTTACCTCCTTTTATTGTTTGACTTGTTATCGTAATGTGAGGGGGTACGCCAGGGTTAGAAAATTTCAGCGCGTTACTAATCAGGTTGTGCAGCAGTTGGCGAAACTGAAACACAATAACGGGAGCGGTGCCGAGTCCGGTCGCGTTGATGGTGGCATCTTTTTCCCCAATGGTCTCACTTAGTTCGCTGATGACCTCCTGAACCAGCACGCTCAGGTTGGTGGCCTCAAATGTCCGTTCTTTGGTGCTTAAGCGGGAGAAGTCCAACAAATCATGAATCAGTTGCTGCATTCGCTCGGCTGCTTTTTGGATGCGTCCGAAATAATCTTTGCCGCTATCGGTCAAATGTTGCGCTTCTTTATCGAGGATGCGACTGGCCAGGGTTTGTATTTTGCGGAGCGGCTCCTGTAAATCGTGGCTGGATACGTAGGTGAAGGATTCCAGTTCTTTATTCACCTGTTGCAGGGTTTCATTAGCTTCCTGCAACTCGCGGGTTCGCTTCGTCACGGCTATTTCTAAGGCTTCCTGTTGAGCTTTCTGCTCGTGAATTTCGGTGTTGGTGCCGATCCACATTTTCACCTGGCCGTGTTCATCTTTTTGCGCGATCCCCCGGCTGAGGTGCCACTTATACACCCCGTCCCGATTCAGGAACCGGTGTTCCAACTCGAATTCATTGCCCGTGCGGATCGAATGCTGCCAGCGTCTTTTGTTTTCGTTCCAATCGTCAGGATGAATGATTTTTTCCCATCCCCAATTTTTCAACTCCTCAAACGAAAGTCCGGTGTAGGTAAACCAGGCTTGATTAAAATAATCTACGTTGCCATCGGCATCGGCAGTCCACACTTTTTCAGGCATAGCATCGGCCATAAATTGAACGCGCTCCTGCGCCTGCCGTTCGGCCTGACGGGCTTTCGTGGTTGCCGTTATATCCTCAATTGACAGCAGAATTAATCGCTCGGCATTGGTTTCGCTCAGGATTTCACGGGCACTCAACTGCATGATCCGCTCCCCAATGGTTGGAAATAGATGGGTCATTTCAAAATCACTGAACGTCAACTTTTTAGGCAGGATTTTTTCGAGCAGCCGTCGTAATTCGGCTATGTTCCATTGGGCACTACCCAGTTCATACAGGAAAACCCCTTCCGTTTCGCGTTCATTGACCTGAAAGGTTTTATAAAAAGCCGCGTTCGCCGTTCTGACCCGCAGCGTAGCATCCAGCACCAATAACGGTTCGCGAATGGTGCTGACAATGGCTTCGGCATAATTACGGGCCGCCGTTACCTGCTCATTCAAACTAATTATTTCCTGATTAACCACCGTCAGTTCTTCATTGGTACTTTGCAGTTCTTCTTTGCCCGTTTCTAATTCTTCGTTCAGGCTCTGCAATTCTTCGCTGCCACTCAGTAGCTCTTCGTTGGCACTTTGTAGTTCTTCGTTGACGGCCTCCTGATCCTGGGTAATGCCCCGCATGTCTTCGCGAGCCTGGGCCAACTCCCGCTCTAATTGAGCGATACGAAGGTCTTTGTCATCTTTTTTTGTACTTTTTTTAGTTTCCTGCGGGTCAATGGCTGACGGGGTGGTACCACTTGACGTAGCCGGATGAAACAGAATCAGATAATGTGGCTCAACCATGTTGGGCAGGGGCAGGGCTTCGATGGAAATGTTCTGTAGGCTGCCGTTGACCTCTAAGGAAATATTTTCCTTTATGACCGCTGCCTGCTCTTTTTTGACTTTATGCAACAGGTTACGCAGTTCAAACGCCAGCCCGTATTTTGCCATCAACAATACATTATGGGTGGGCTTGCCGGATGCCTGAGCTAAATAGGGCGTGGTAATACCCCGGAAATGCACAATGTCATGGGCTGCATTGACAACTACACCGGCCGGCGTGTAGTAACTAAGAATCAACTCATCGGCTATTTTTTGAAAGTCCGTACTCAAAGTTTCGGTGGTGGGCGTGACCCGGTTGATCGGTGGCTTAGTGCGCTGAACGGACTCGGACATAAACCGGCCAGGGCCATCTTTGCGGGTGAATAATTTACTGGTCTTAGCGGCAAGCACGAAAAGGCCAGGCACATTGCCAATGGTTTCCGATTTGCCCAGCAGTAAAAAACCAGTTGGGTTTAAGGCATAATGAAACGTGGTAAATGCTTTTTTTTGCAGGTAGGGTTCCAGATAAATCAGTACGTTGCGGCAACTGATAAAATCGAGTTTACCAAAGGGCGGGTCTTTCAGGAAATTGTGCATGGTAAACACGCACATATCCCGGATGGATTTATTGACCTGGTAGCTGCCACCGCTCCTGGTAAAGAATTCCTGCAGCCGTTGGGGCGATACGGCCTCGACTTCATTTTTTGCATAAATTCCGGTGCGCGCTTTGGCAATGGCGGGTTCGCTTAAATCGCTGGCAAAGAGTTGTACGCGCTCGGGCTGATCGCCTAAGTATTCTTTTAAGCACATCGCAATGGAGTACGCTTCCTGGCCCGTGCTGCAACCCGCCACCCAAATCCGTATGGGTTCGCCGGCGGATTTGTTTTTCATGATGAGCGGGAAGACCGTTTCACATAAATGATTAAATACGGGCTGATCCCGAAAAAATGACGTAACGGGAATCAGCAGGTCCTCGTACAAAGCATCCTGCTCCTGTTTGGTATCCCGTAAATAGGTGAGGTAGTCCGCAGGCTTCTCGTTTTTGTTAATCGCCATTCGGCGCAGGATTCGCCGGCGAATGGTGGTTTGTTTGTAATAGGTGAAATCGGTTCCTTTGCGGACGCGCAACACCGACAGAATTTGCTTAAACACGTCCTTTTCCGGCTCCGGTGCGGTGGAGTCATCCGCATCGTTCCCGCTCAGAACACGGGTAATCTCAACCAGTTTATTGGGTATTTGTTCGGGCGGCAACACAAAGTCAACCACCCCCGCCTGTACCGCACTTTTGGGCATCCCATCGTAGGCGGCCGAAGCCTCGTCCTGGGCAAAGGTGATGCCACCACTATCTTTGATGGCTTTTAGGCCCTCGGTACCATCACCGCCCGTGCCCGATAAAACAACGCCAATAGCATGGCTTTGATGAATTTCGGCCAGTGAAACAAAAAAAAGGTCGATGGGCAGGTTTGGTTCGTTTTTTTTGGTGCTCCGGGGGCTTAACTGCAACACGCCATCGTTGGCAACCAGCATTTTATTACTGGGTATGACGTAAATATGGTCAGGCTCTATTTTAACGTCGTCCGTTATTTCCGAAACCGGAATAGCCGTAACCTTTTGCAGCAGTTCGGGCAACATGCTTTCGTGGGTGGGGGCCAGGTGCTGCACCAGCACATAGGCCATGCCTGATGTTTCGGGAATGGCCCGGATCAATTTCCGAAAAGCTTCCAGCCCGCCCGCTGATGCGCCAATCCCCACGACCGGAAACAGGTTATTGGATAGAATTTTTTCGTCTACTTTCACGATTAAAATAAGGTTGGGTTACGCCTTACGAACAACCTCTTCTGTTACCGACTATGCACCGTTCCCATGCATTATCAATGCAATTGTCTGCTGAATGACTTGTTTGAGTTGCAAAAAATCAGTCGGCTTGCGGATGCAGCTTATCGCTCCCTGTTTGTAAAACAGGTCGGCCACCTCTTTCTCAAAGGAAGTCGATAGCATAACGACCGGAATCTGCTGTAGCTGCCGGTCGGCTTTTATCTCCACAAAACATTCATATCCCCCTTTGCGGGGCATATTAAGGTCGAGAAACAGAGCCTGGGGCAATGGCCCGGTGTTGGTTGTTAGCCATTGCATGAGTTGCTCCCCGTCCTGCACGGTTGTCAGGTGCGTGGCTACCGGCAGCTCTGCCAGGGCTTCTTTAAAAAAGAAGCAATCGTCTTCGTCGTCATCGGCAAGCAGGAGTTGAAGGGCCATCGTATTCTTTGTTGAGCGTTAAGATATAAGCTGCGTATTGCCCGGAATGACCACGTTAACCCTGAGAGCAGCGGGCATCCGTACTAATCTGTTCTACACTTCGTTGGAACAAGATGGCTGTACAAGACTACCGGGCAATATAGGCAAATTTGATTGTATTCTACAAGACGCATTGACTGGTCTCAGATGTTAGTTCAAGCTATGCCATTTAGGGCAAGGCTTTTTTGCTTTTTTTATGGATTTACCGCAAAATTGCCCCGTAAGTAACTCCGTTAATATAAGTCTGCATGAATTCATCTCCTCGCTTTCGGCTGCTTTTTCGGCCCTGATCCTGCTGGAAAGCTGTGCCAGCGCCACCATTATTCAGTCTAACCCCACCGGGGCAAAACTGTATCTCAACAGCGCATACGCCGGTACAACGCCTTACACGCACACGGATACTAAAATTGTCAGTACGACCACCTTTGTCAGGCTGTAAAAAGAAGGATATACGCCTTTTATTACGTCGTTCTCCCGCGATGAGCAGGCTGATGTCGGGGCAGTTGTTGGCGGCCTATTACTGCTGGTCCCGTTTTTGTGGACGATGAAGTACAATCCGTCGCGAACCTACGAACTGCTGCCGGCGAGCAGCTCTCAGCCATCGATGGTGGCACCCATGCCGCTGGCCAACGACCCCGCGCCCGCCAGCCCAAAAGCAAGTCGGTTGCGCGATGCCAAAAAATTGCTCGATGATGGCATTTTGACGAAGGAAGAATACGAGAAGGAGAAAAAGAAAATTCTCGATTCTGATAACTGATTCTCAAAGGCTGATCGACCGATCAGCCTTCTTTTTTTCGCTCGTAAGTCACAAAGTCAAAGCCGGTTTCGTGGCGATCGTCGGCAGCATGGGGCACGCGGCTTACCTCCGTCCAGTCGCTTTTGTCGAATGCCGGAAAACAGGCATCGCCGGTGTAGTTTTTATGCACTTCGGTTAAATACAGGGTGGTGGCAACGGGCAGCGCCATCGCATAAATTTCGGCCCCGCCAATCACAAAA
>JAYVAP010000505.1:0-3856 GCA_043750915.1 Spirosoma sp.
GTCGGGCACCCGGTGGCGGGCAGGTAAAACACACCATCTTGAAGGCCAGGCAATTCCTGCAGCAGCAGATTGAGTCCGGCAAGCGAGGCGCGCCGTCCCGCGATCTTGATCAGGTCGGCCTGCCGGCCGAGCAGCGTGAAACGCCAGTTCTCGGTTTTACCGGCCGTCAGCAGGGCCATGGCTGAATTGGCCAGCACCGCCTGTTTTTGGGCCGATGTGGCCTGATTGGTCAACACGTTCATGAAAATCCCCGCCGATTCGTCCAGCGTTCGTCCACCAGCCAGTTTATCGGGGGGCAGGGTATCAAGCCCGAGGTGTTTTGGTTCGAGGATCTGTTCGGTTCGATTGCTGATGACTTTGAAGGCACCCGTCAGTGAGATTTCATCATAGCCATCGAGCGCGTGTACAATCATGAACTGTTTGTCTGTCTGCTGATAAAGGTACGCATATAATCGAGCCAATTCAAGACTGAAAACGCCCACGAGCTGTTTTTGGGGCTTCGCCGGATTCACCATTGGTCCGAGCACGTTGAAAAATGTTTTTACGCCCAGTTCCTTCCGAATCGGTCCGACGTTTTTCATGGCCGGGTGAAATAGGGGCGCGTGCAAAAAACAGATGCCTGCCGTTTCCATTTTTCGCTGTAAATCGTCCGCGTCGCTCGTGAAGGTGTAGCCGAGGTGCTCCATCACCGTCGATGACCCCACCAGCGACGAGACACCGTGATTGCCGTGCTTGGCCACGCGCTGCCCCGCCCCGGCCACCACAAACGACGACAGCGTCGAAATATTAAAGGTGTCTTTGCCATCTCCCCCGGTGCCGCACAGGTCCATGGGATCGTAGGCTGACAGGTCTACGGGCAGGCATAGTTCCAGCATGGCATCACGGAAACCTTCGAGTTCCTCAACGCGCAGACTCCGCATCATGTAAACGGTCAGGAACGACGCGATCTGCGACGGGTTGTATTCCCCCCGCCCAATACCAATCAGCGTTTGCCGGGCCTGGTCTTTGGATAAGGTTTTGTATTCGAAGAGGTGATTAAGAATTGCTTTCATGATGTTTGAAATTGTACAGAACGGTCCGCTGGTGCGGAGATATATTGTGTCTCCTGACCCGTGTGGTGGTGTTGATTAACGGAAAATGAAAAAGGGTGACTTTCTACGTGGATAACCAATTTTCAATCATCTTCACGCCGTTTTCGGTCAGTATGGATTCGGGGTGAAATTGTAGCCCTTTTACGTCGTAGCGAACGTGAGACAGGGCCATTACGCGGTTTTGATCGTCTACGGCCGTCGTGCGCAGGTCGGCGGGCATGGCGTTGGGCAACACCGTCCAGGAGTGATAACGGCCCACCATCAGCTGGTTGGGGATGTTGGCAAAAAGGCGATCAGCCGGTTCGGTAATGGTAATCCGGTGGGCCACACCGTGCAGCACATCGCCGAGGTTTTCGAGCACTGCGCCGTAGACTTCGCCAATGCCCTGATGCCCCAAGCAAATACCCAGAATGCTTTTTGTGGGGCCATATTGCCGGACTAAATCCTGCATAATACCCGCTTCAGACGGAATGCCCGGCCCCGGCGAGAGCATGATCTTATCGTAGTGCGCCACGGCATCGAGCGCAATTTTGTCGTTCCGAACCACATCGGGCCGATGACCCAGTGCCCGCAGGATATAGACGAGGTTGTAGGTAAACGAATCGTAATTATCTAAAACGAGGATACGCATAAAAAGGGGAGAAGGGGGAGGAGCGGGAAGAAGGGGAAGGGTTGCGGCTGCATCCCTCTCGTCCCTTTTCTCCCCTTCCTCCTTTTATAATTTTTTTGCCTGGTCGATGGCCATGCGCAGGGCGGCTAACTTATTGTGGACCTCCTGGAGTTCGCTTTCCACCACGGATTTAGCCACCACACCGGCCCCAGCCTGGTAATAGAGCGTGTTGTCTTTACTCATAAAAGTGCGAATCATAATCGCGTGGTTAAATTCACCGTCGAAGCCCATGTAGCCGATGCTCCCGGCGTAGAACGAGCGGCTCAGGGTTTCGTAGCGGTCGATGAGTTGCATGGCGTTGTGCTTGGGCGCACCCGACAGCGTACCGGCGGGGAACGTTTCGGCCACAATCTGGAGCGGGTCGGCATCGTCCGTAAGATCGCCAACGACTTTCGAGACGAGGTGAATCACGTGCGAGTAATATTGCACTTCCTTAAAGGTCTCCACTTTCACCACCTGGCAGTTGCGGCTGAGGTCGTTGCGGGCCAGGTCGACCAGCATGACGTGTTCCGCCGATTCTTTGGGGTCGTCATAGAGTTTCTGGGCCAGTTCGGCATCGCGGATGTCGTCGCCGGTGCGCCGAAACGTGCCCGCAATGGGATAGATGGTGGCTTTCCGATCCCTGACGACGATTTGGGATTCGGGCGAGGAGCCAAAAATTTTATAGTTTCCATAATCGAAATAGAAAAGATAGGGCGACGGATTGAGTGAGCGCAGGGCACGGTAAACGTTAAACTCGTCGCCCAGAAATGGCGTTTCGAACCTCCGCGAGAGCACAATCTGAAACACATCGCCCCGCTGGCAGTGGTCTTTACCCGTTTGAATAATGGCCCGGAACGCATTATCCGTCAGGTTCGACTCTTCCGGTCCGGCGGTGCTGAAGGTGTAGGTCGGGTAATTGCGGCCCGTGATCAGGTCGCTGATGTCGTCGAGTGTGCTGACTGATTCGGCATCGCCGGGGCGCAGATAGCTATGTTCAAAGAGATACAGTTCGTCTTTGAAATGATTGATGGCGATTACGTAGCGATACACCGTGAAGACCGCCGTTGGTATCTGGTTCTCGGCTGGCACGGGCGCATGAAGCGTAATATCCTCGAAGCTCTGCACCGCCGGGTAGCCAAAGTACCCGAACAGCCCGTTGTTGATAAATGGAAAAGGGGCTTTCTGGTGGGTAAAACTGTCCTTGAATTGCTTCAATGCTTCCAGCATACCCGCTGGCGGCAGGTCGCTGGTCTGTTCGGCCTGGCCGGGCATCTGAACCGTCAGCGTCGGGGATTCATACGAGAAGCGGGCAACCGGGTCAAACGCGATGTATGAATAGCTGTTGTCATTGCCGTGGTAGTCGGAGCTTTCCAGCAGGATGCTGTTGCGGTACCGGTCGCGGATGCGGAGATAAATACTGACTGGTGTAAGGATATCGGCCAGCATCCGCTTGTGACGGCTGACAACGCGGTAGGTAATGGCGGTTTCAGTTAGCATGGTTCGTTGGGTAACGTCAGGAAGGGTAAGGGTATATAGTACAGGATGTTGTCTTGGGAAACGGGCAAAAAATAAGGCCCACCGGGATGACGGTGAGCCTTTTATAGTGCTGGTATAAACACAATGCGGCAACCTTCATCCTCGGAGAGAAGCGGGCCACCACCAAATTGCGTTTACTAAATGTGTCATCAGTTCTCTTTTTTTTATTGTCGGCTGGCGGGACGGGAATTGGACCGGCACCCCCGGCCACAACCGCTGCGTGCCGAACGTAGCACGTTACTAAGCTACGTGCCCGAATAAAGGTCTGCAAATATAGGCTGATTGTTTTTTAGTTGATTGAGTGGCTGGCTAAATTTTTTCGGATAAATTTTGCCAACTCGTCCGGTGCTTCCCAGGGCGGCAGGTGACCCGCTCCGTCGATTGTTGTGAGTGTCGCTTTTGTAAGGTAAGGCAGCGTCATGGCGGTTTGCACAGCGGGCGGCAGGGCACGGTCTTCGGAGCCAGCAATAAGGTGCACCGGCACGTTAATGGAAGACAGCCGGGCTGAAATGTCTTCGCGGCTGCCCTGCAACAGCCAGGCATTCCAGGCGGCCTTTGCCGTGCGCAGATCATCGGC
>JAYVAP010000506.1:0-6769 GCA_043750915.1 Spirosoma sp.
TCCGCGACCGGGGCTTCCCCGTTGCCTATATCGTGGCCGACGACGAAGGACACGGTTTTGCCAAGCCCGTCAACAACATGGCGATGCTGGCGGCTGCCGAAAAATTTATGGCAGGAAACCTCGGCGGACGCTATCAGGCATCCATGCCTGACAACATTGCCCGTCGCCTGAAAGAAATTACAATAGACCCAAAAACCGTGACGCTGGCCCCCAAGGCGGCTGTTTCCAGCGAAGCACCCAAAGCAGTGGGGACCCTCAAAGCCGGTACGTATGCCTACAAGATGACGGTTCAGGTAGGCGGACAAACGATGGCCATGGATCGCACCACCAACATTACCGCAGCGGGTAAGAACTGGAAAATTCAGGATGTAGCCAAGTCGGCGATGGGCGAGATGAGCGAAGAAACGGAAGTGACCCAGCAGGGCCTGGCACCCCTGAAGCGAACCATTAAGCAGGGACCGGCCCTCATTGAGGTAACCTACGCAGCCGATACCATATCGGGTACAATGGCCATGAACGGCAACAACCGCCCCATCAAAGCCAAAACCGAAGGCGTTTACTTTGCCGACGGAGCGGGTGCATCGATGATACTGGCCACGTTGCCACTCAAAGAAGGATATTCCACCACCTACCGCAATTTCGACCTGATGAAGCAGCAGACTAAAACCTTTAGGCTGACAGTAACGGGTAAAGAGTCGGTGACGGTGCCTGCCGGTACTTTTGAGACTTATAAAGTTGAGGTCAAACCCGCCGACGGCAGCGCGGGCGACCAAACCCTGTTTGTTGCCACCGACGGATCGGGCCGGGTTGTTAAAGAGATGGCTACCATTGCCGAGATGGGCGGTGCTAAAATGGTCTCCGAATTAGTAAAATAGAATACATTTTCATATATCAACTCAGGCCCCTGAACTGCACCCGCGTTCACGGGCCTGCGTTGTTTTTATACCGAAAAATAGATAATGCTTCATAAATGCAGCCAGCCCTACTGACGTAGGCTGGCAATCCGTATATTGCCCGCCCATTGGCTCAGCCTTCCTGCCTTATTCATGCCTGCTTCACCACCACCCGTTGTTCATAGTCAGTTACATCAACTGATCGACCAGCTGAGCCAACTTCCTGCCTACACGATTGGTCGACAGCCAGGCAATGTCATTATTATTCCTAACAGTAAAATCAGCGGTCAGCACGCCCGGCTGATTCGGTGTACAGATGCCAGTTTCGTGCTGGAAGACCTCAACAGCAAAAACGGCACCTTCGTTAACGGGGTGCGGATTACCCGTAAAGTCATTGACCGGCAGGATGTAGTGCAATTGGCCGACACGACTTATTCGGTAACCCAGCTGCTTGATTTGCGGGCGGCAGAAATACCCCAACCAGCCTCGTCCGGCAAACCGGAACCTGCTCCTGCGGTGGCTGCTGCCAAACCTGTCGATAAAGATCCAATGGATTTCAGCGAGCCGTTTCTCCATCTCAAAGGGGTTTTTGAACAGTATCCCGAACTCCGCCGGAACTGCCGGAACCGCGAAAAAATGATTCGCACGGGCAGCGTCCTGCTATCGTCTGTTGTCAGTATCGGAGCGGTATTGTCGGGCGGAGCAGCGGCCGGTAATTTGCTGCTGCCGATTCTGTCCGGTGCGGGATTGAGCATGTTGGTGCCCACGCTTTGCTCAACGCTACTGTCGACCGACGAAAAATTAGAGATCATCGACAAGGAGTACCGGGCGCGGTATCGGTGTCCTAACCCCGCCTGCCGCGATCCGTTTGGCAACCACGAGTGGGAACTGCTGGCTCAGCAAAAGACCTGCCGCCGGTGTCAGGCCATCTGGGTAAATTAATTCTTTTTTTCGATCACCTTTCCGCCTTTCATTCTATTCATTCCCGTAAATAACCCTAAATCAGTCCGCTTCTCATGGCACAACTTTCTAATCAGACCGATCTCATGACCGATACCCACCCAACAACATCCCCAGCGGCTTCGTCCCGCGCAGCCGGGCTTTCTGCAAACCAAAAGAAAATGCTGGGCATCTCGGCGGCTACCGTGTTGCTGGGTGGCGTGGCCGGTGTCCTCTTTGCCACCAGTAAAAACCCTCCCTCGCCCGTTGAGAATCCCCTACCTATGGACGGATCAACGCCAATCGATAATGCTCAGCCGGTTACGCTGCCCCCCAATATTGATGTGGCAGGCAAAATTACCGACAGCATGTCGTTTGAGCAGGCCTTTGGCGAAGCCCGCCAGGAAGTAGGCGTGGGTGGCGTGTTTAGCTGGCACGGTCACTGGTACAATACGTTTGAGAAAGAAGAGTGGGCGGGCCTGTCGCTGGCACAACGCCAGGACTACACCGAGATGGTTACGGGCGAGAAACTGCCGGTCCGTATTCACACATCGCAACCGGTTGTGAGCCATACCGAGCCACCAACCGCCCCCCAAACCGAGCCAACCATTATTGAAGGGCATCTCAACGGGACGCGCGTAATTGGTCTCGACTTCGACCAGGACGGCATTATCGACACGGTCGTCATGGACGGACCCGACGGGCATACCTACCGGGTAGTCGATGCTACCGGCGATGAAGGGCTGGACACCATCTACCGGTACGATTCGCTGGACAGCCAGGTGACGGGGGTAATTGTGCTGGACCATCCATTTGTGCTCTCCAACGATGATTTCAGCCAGAACCTGGAAAACACCATGTCGCGCGATGTGGTCGAGTCGATTCTCGAAGAACCAGCCGGACCGGTACCCGCCAACGACGCAACGGGCCAACTGACCGTTGGAGAAGACCCGGAAACCGATCAGGACCCCACCGACAACAACCTAATCAGCCATGATCCGGACGACACCTACGTGAACAACGGCGATGTGGCTGATATGGAGCAATAAGCGGCATGAACAACATCAAAACAACGCTTATCAGCTGTCAGCAGTGTGGTCGCCGGATCATGGTTCGGGCGGTCGATGCCGGGCGCGGGTCCATAACGTGCTCACACACCGGCTGTGGAGCGGTCAATGTGTTGCAGACGATGATTCAGTACGACGAAGCCATTGTGGAAGGGTTGCCGGACTTTGGTCGGCTGGTATATCTCAATAAGCCCGGATTAGCCTATCCGCTCCGGTTTGGCCCCAACATAATTGGCACCGGCGACAGCTGCACCGTTCGCCTAGAGCGGTTCGAGCACAGCGGTCGTTGTTTCGTCAGTCGGCAACACTGCACGCTGACTGTTGCCTTCGACAAATGGACCGGCAGGTTACGCTACCACCTCCAGGACGGCGCAGCCGATGCCGAGGCACAAACGGTACAACCCAGCCGCAACGGCACCCTGCTCAATGGGGTGAGCCTGCAAAAAACCGACATCATCGACGCGGGCGATGGCGACGTGATCACGCTGGGTGGGGCCGACCGGCTTCGGCTGACGGCCGCTCCTATCGATTCCGCCATGCTCAGTACCTATAAAGTTGATCTGGCATTCAACCCTGACCGCACTCAGTAATCTATGCGTATTGAACCTGCTTTTCCGCTTGCCTTTTCGCACATTGGTCAACGGGCCGTCAATCAGGACACGGTGTATCCGGCGGTGGGTATGGCTGACCAGCGAAACAGACTTTTTTTGGTTTGCGATGGCATGGGCGGGGCCGACAAAGGCGAAGTAGCCAGTGCATTGCTGGCCAATGCCATCAGCACCTACGCGCAGCCGTCAAGCGGTCTGACCCTCGATAAGGAACCACTGCAAGCGGCTCTTGGTCTGGCCCTGGATTCGTACCGGGCCTACCTGCATCAACACCCGCTGGTGGGCCGCATGGGGTCGACACTGGCGTTGCTGCAGTTTCACGACCGGGGGGCTACCGTGGCCCACATCGGCGACAGCCGGGTTTACCAGGTTCGGGAGGGGGCCATTCTTTTCAGAACGCAGGACCATAAGCAGGTGAATAATATGGTGGCCGACGGTATTATTACGGCTGCTCAGGCCCTCACGCACCCCTGGCGCAACCGCCTGAGCCGGGCCGTGGTAGCCGAACCGGCCAGCGGAGACGATGCCTTACCACCAACCCTGCCCGTGGCCGAGATGACCCTGCTAACCGACGTACGCGCGGGCGACTACTTTTTTTTGTGTACAGATGGGGTGCTGGAGCAGATCGACGATTATGCGCTGGAAACGCTGTTGGCCGGCGCAATCCCGGACCTGGCCAAACTACAGTCAATTGTGGCACGCTGCGATGGGCAAACAAAGGATAACTTTTCGGGCTATCTAATTGGTATCGAGCACGTTGCCCAAGCCAAACCCCTTTCTGCCAGTTCACTATCCCCCTCCCCTGCTGCCACATGCTGATACGTGTACTGACGAGCCTGTATGTTTTCCTGATCACGGTAACAATGGCCACTGCGCAGGGCCAAACTTACGCCGTTGTTGTGGGCATCTCCGACTATCAGGCCCTCTCGGCCCGAACCGGCGACCTGCGCTTTGCCGACCGCGATGCCCGGCAGGTGGCGGCCTTTCTGCGTAGCAAAACGGGGGGAAGCATGTTGGCCCCTCACCTTCGGCTACTCACCAACAAACAGGCAAGCGGGTCCGCTATTCGGGAGGCCCTGTTGCTGTTTCGGAAGGCCAGAGCCGGCGACCGGGTTATCCTGTATTTTTCGGGCCACGGAGCCGTCAATAGCTTCGTACCCTACGATGCCCGTGTGAATGACGAACGTCGTTTATTGACATACAGCCAGATAAAGGCGGCTTTCCGGGAGTCTGATGCCTCTGT
The DNA here is from genome assembly GCA_043750915.1 of Spirosoma sp. Taxonomy (GTDB): domain Bacteria; phylum Bacteroidota; class Bacteroidia; order Cytophagales; family Spirosomataceae; genus Spirosoma. The sequence goes on from JAYVAP010000506.1 coordinate 4,751, forward strand.
TAAGCTGTGCATTGCCGATGCGTGTTTGTCGGGCAGTATGGCGCAACGGCAGCTTAGTGAGCGTAAACTGGCGAAGGCAATGGCCGACCGCACCGGCACGACCAGCCAGGTGGCGATGCTGCTGGCCAGCCGGTCGACCGAAAATGCGGTAGAAAACGGGCGGTTGGCGGGGGGTGCCTTCACCTATTTTCTACTGCGGGGGCTGGGTGGCCAGGCCGACCGCAATGCCGACCGGACGGTAACCATTCGGGAGTTGCATCAGTATGTGATGCCCCGGGTGAAACAGTCGACGCGGGGACGGCAGACACCCGTTTTTTACGGACGTTTTTCAGATACCCTTGCTTTGGCTTATCTTTGAAAAGGTTATCCGGGCAGCCCTGCGCACCATCTTTATGAACAAACCGTTTACTTCATTTGCCGACTTCAGACGACGCTACCCCATTCGGCCCAACGATGCAGGGAGCCTGCTGGGCAGTGGCTCCTACGGACGGGTTTTTAAGGTTGAAGATCAACTCGAAACGGAATGGGTAGCCGTTAAGGTCAGTGAGTTTAAGGGTGATGACCCCAAATCGTTGAAGGCCGAAGTGGAGCTGGCGCAGCGCGTGCCCCGGCAGGGAAATATTGCCCGCTACGATGCCTGCTACCGGCTCGAAACCGATACCAGCGTCAGCGATTTTGCCATCATGAAATATTACCCGGATGGCAACCTGGCCGATCTGCTGGCGCATCATACGCTGAACCACACCCAGATTTATGAGATCACCAGAGGTATTCTGCTGGGTTTGCAGCACCTGCACGGCCACCGCATTGTTCACCGCGATTTTAAACCGGCCAACATCCTTATTTCGCGCGATAACGCCGGGCGCTTTATCCCTAAAATTGCCGATTTTGGCCTGAGCAAACTCGTCAGCAGCGACGAACTGGAGAACTCTGATTTTGACTTGAGCGACGGGCGGGGTACGCCCTCCTACAAAGCACCCGAACAGATCGAAGGCAGCCGGGTTAGTTTCAACCTCGACTTGTGGGCATTTGGGGTTATTCTGTACGAGATCATGACCGGCGAAAAACCCTTCCGCGCCAGTCAGCGAAACAGCAGCGAACAATCGGCCCGGCTCGAAATCGAAAAGAAAATTATTGCCGTCGAACTACCCGCCCGAATAAAAGACATTCCTGAACCGTATGCAGCCATGATCCGGCGGTGTCTGGTACGCGACATTCATGCGCGGGTGCGCCGGGAAGCTGAGTTGCTGGACCTGCTCGACGGCATTTCGCAACGATTAGCCGATGCCCGGAAACTAACCGCTCAGCAACGGTATGAACCGGCACTGCTTATTTTTGAGCAGATCCTGAGCCAGCGCGAACACCACGCCGAAGCCGAAAAAGAAGCCGCCCGGTGCCGGCTGGCCCTAACTAAGCAACAGACAGATCAATTGCTGAGCCGGGCCGACGGCGAGGTGGCAAAACTACAGTTCGAGCGGGCCAAGGCCACTTATCAGGAATTGCTGCAACTCGATCCTGCTCATCTGGCAGCCATTCAGGGCCTGGCGTTGTGTGTGATCAAGTGCCGGCCCCAACCCAAGCCCGTTGCCGAACCCGTTTGGGAAGGCACCGATGTGTTTGGAGAAACCACAGACGTGTTCCCGGTACCCGCTCAACCCACAACGGGCAACGGGCCGGCTGTTCCCATATCCGTAGCGGTATTTAGCCCCCCAATAGGCAAACAACCAATTGACAACGAGCTTGTTACGAGACCACACACGCGCCTGGCTCCCTGGTGGATGCTGGCTATACTGGTTATAGTGGCGGTGGCTGGTGTCTGGCGATTATGGCCTGATAAACCGCCGGAGTCGCCAAGGCAGAATAAGACTATTCCACCCCCGCCTGGTCCGGCAAAAACAGGACTGGGACCAAAGAAGGAGCCAAATCTTCCACCAGCGGAAACAACAGCATACCTGATAAAAAAACGCGTTGATGCCGCTTTATCGAAGGCCCGGCTGGCCTATGGACATAATGAGTATG
>JAYVAP010000507.1:0-2508 GCA_043750915.1 Spirosoma sp.
AACCAGGCGGGCCATTGGATAAGCCCGCCCAAACAACTATCAACATTTCTGGTTTTTGGGGTATGATAACACTGGCTGACACAACCGCTTTAGTCGCAAAAACCACCGAGCAACTCAGTGGCGACATGACCAAACTGCCCCCGCGAGCGGGCATCAGTTTGGTCGATCAATGGATTCAACCGCTTGGGCAGAGCGAAAACACCAAACCAATGGCCAACAAGCTGACGGAGATAAAAGACCTGCTCGAAATTGGCGAAACAGATGGCACCAAAATGAGTAACGCCCTGGGCGAGCTGGCCGATATGCTCTCCGAACTAAGCCCGCAAATGGGGTCGGAAGGGGATGTGCCGTCGCTGCTGGAAGGGCTGGCCACCGCCCTCCGGCTCGTTGGCGGAACCTCTAAAGCAAACTGAGAAGGCAGTGCGTTTCGACAGGGGCGGGTAAATCAGAAACGACAAGTGCTTTTGCTGATCTACCCCAATTCCTGCTCTTTATGAAATACTGCCCTCAACGCTTATTTTTTAGTGCATTTTTCCTGCTCACGGCTGGCCCGCTGCTGGCCCAGAAAACCCCCGAAAACAAAGCGGGCTGGAAATTAGGTGCACAGGCCTACTCGTTCCGGTTGTTTTCCTTTGCCGATGCGCTGCGCAAAACCGACAGTTGCGGCTTAAAATACATAGAAGCTTTTCCGGGTCAGGAAATTGGCGGGGGGCTGGCGGGGAAAATAAATGTTGGTATGGATGAAATGACCCGAACAGCGGTCAAGAAAATGATTCACGACCGGGGCATCACGCTCGTAGCGTTTGGCGTTACCGGTGCCAAAGACGAAGCTGGCTGGAAAGCCCTTTTCGAGTTTGCCAAAGACATGGGCATTCTAAACATCAATGCCGAGCCGGAACCCGGTCAGCTCGCCTACATTCGTGCGCTGGCTGCGCAGTACAAAATAAATGTAGCCCTGCATAATCATCCCAAGCCCTCGCGCTATTGGCATCCTGATACCGTGCTGGCGGCCATTGGCAATAGCCCCTACATAGGCGCATGCGCTGATATCGGTCACTGGGTCCGGTCGGGACTAAACCCGGTAGAATGCCTCAAAAAACTCAATGGCCATGTGCTGGGTATGCACTTCAAGGACGTAAAAAAGAATGCGCCTGATTTATCGATAGCGGGCGAGTCAGACGAAAAATACCACGATGTTGTGTGGGGAACGGGCAGCAGCCAGGTCGAAGGCGTTATTGCCGAACTGAAGCGGCAGCAATTCAAAGGGCCAATTTCGGCGGAATATGAATATCACTGGGAAAACAGCGTTCCCGAAATAACCGAAAGTGTAAAAAACTTCCGCCGGTTTTATACCCGTTCAAAGTAATAAATCGTCTACAAGAAACGCCCACCTGATTAATATCAGATGGGCGTTTCTTATTTCAGGATGTTGAGTAAATCAGAAAGGCATTAATTCATTTTGAGCGCATCTTCGGCTTTGTTTACCCCCGACTTCGCTGCGTCGGCAACATGATCGACTTTGTCGTTATAATCCGACTTCGCCTGTTGCTTGTTGTAGCCCGATTTCGATTCGTTTTTGTACTGATCGTAGGTGTTCTCGGCTTTATCGGCGTATTCGTCGACGGTATTTTTCGCCTGGCCGGTAAGTTGGTCTACCTGCGATTTTACCTGATTGATACCATCGTTGAGTTGACCCTGCCAGTCTTTGGCTCCCTCAGTCAATTTGTCGCGGGTTTCTTTTCCGCTGCGGGGTGCTGTCAGGTAGCCAATGGCCAGGCCGGTTAGTATTCCTTTGAAAAAGCTCATACGTGATTGATTTAGTTTGTTCTCATTGTTAGTCGTCTGGCTAAAGGCTAAAACTGTGCCAGGGAACTAATATTTTGATAATATGCTGATTTTTAGGTTATTAGATAATGATGATTCGTGCCAGCATAAAACTATACTTATTTAGTTGAGTAGTTTTTTCTACAATGTGTGGGGCAAATGACACTCAAAACGCAGAACGGGCCGCCTGTGCGCAGGGCCGCCTGTGCGGTGGTATATCTAATTAATAACGTCCCAGTACTTAGCATAACGAATACTTTTATCTATGCAGCATAACTTCCCTCCGGGGTTAGCCGAAGCAAGGCGAGCATAGTTAGGGTATCCAGCAACGGTTGTACTTTTTCTACTTTGGTCCGTCGGAATGCGCTGGCTACTTGTGAAGCATTCAGTGGCTGATCTGCCTGTTGTACCAGATTCCGCAGCGCCTGCATCTGAAGGGCGAGTTCCTGGGGCCATTCCTGTAGATCGGCGACGGTAGCCGTAACGGTTTTTACGCCGGTCGTTATACCCAGCTCAATGCCTATTTGCTGGTGGCCGGGCCGCTGGTAGTCCGGTCGCAGATAACGAATGTTTCCCGCTTGTTCTTCGGCTGTTCGTTCGTGGTTCAGGTGAACTAAGCGGGTCAAAATTTGGGCATCCGGCAGGTTGTTTGGCCAGCCGTAGGCATCGGCAACGGCCGCGTCT
>JAYVAP010000508.1:0-3033 GCA_043750915.1 Spirosoma sp.
GGCAGGTCAGCAAACGGATTCTGATCAAACCATAATTAACGACCTGACAGTCAGTAATTTATTAACCCTAAGTTGTCTTGCCTTTTCCTGAAATAACGGTTAATTCCTTAAAAAATCACCGGACTATCACCCGTTCGATGATTTTTTTGAGTAAGTTGCCTAAAAACTAAACCCAGTGGGGTCAACGCTCCAGTACGGCCAAATTTGCGGGGACACAGTCCGCTGCACGTTAAAAGTATTTTTTAGTCTGACCCTTGGACAAAGCATATGACAACGATAAAACACTGGCTAATGGGCTACATCGGGGCATTGCTACTGGCAGTAGCGGGGCCGGCCTGCGCTCAGTCAGGGCCGCCCGCCCATTATGAACCCACATTTGCATCGGTAAAAAAGCATCCGCTGCCGGGTTGGTTTTCCGACGCTAAATTTGGCATTTTCATCCACTGGGGGCTGTATTCGGTGCCCGCCTGGGCCTCGCCCGTGGGCGAACCCGGCTCCGTGCCCTGGGAGGTATGGTTCAAAAACAACGCCTACGCCGAGTGGTACCTGAACACCATGAAGTTTCAGGATTCGCCAACGTGGGCGTATCACCAGAAAACTTACGGAGCCAACTTTGGGTACTATGATTTTATTCCGGCCTTCAACCAGGCCATTCAGCAATGGAACCCCAACACCTGGGCGACGCTGTTTGCCCGGTCGGGCGCGAAATATGTGGTGCTGACGACCAAACACCACGACGGTTTCACGCTCTGGCCCAGCCGCATTGCCAACCACCACTTCCCCGCGCGGCAACCCGCCGTTGGGCGCGACATTGTGGGCGAGTTGACCCGCGCCGTCAGAAAACAGGGGCTGACGATGGGCCTGTACTACTCCGGCGGGCTGGACTGGACCTTCAACCCCAAACCCGTTACGCACCTCAACGATCTGTATCCATCCATACCGCAAGATACCGCCTACGGCCTGTATGTAGATGCGCATTACCGCGAGCTGATAACGCGCTACCAGCCCGACGTGCTCTGGAACGATATTGGCTATCCGCCCAAAGGCAATTTATCCGCTATGCTGGCCCAGTATTTCAATGAGCGGCCGGGTGGCGTAGTCAATGACCGGTGGTCGCGCTGGGGTGTTTATGAAGGAGAATACAAAACGCCCGAATACAGTACGCTGCACGAAATAACGCCCTACAAGTGGGAAACCTGCCGGGGTTTGGGCTATTCTTTCGGGTATAACCAGCAGGAAGATGCCACCCACGTCCTGTCGGCGAAGGCCCTGGTGCATTTGCTGGTCGATGTGGTGAGCAAGAACGGTAACCTCCTGCTCAACATCGGCCCCAAAGCCGACGGCACCATTTCGGCCATTCAGCTGGACCGGCTTGAGGCTTTGGGCAACTGGCTGAAAACGAACGGCGAAGCCATTTACGGCACCCGCCCTTACACGCGTGCCGAAGCCATCACGCCCGACAGTATTCCGGTGCGTTTCACCCAAAAAACGGATACCCTCTACGCCACGCTGCTGGCCAAACCCACCCGCCGGGTGGTTAGCATTCCTACCCTGAAGGTGGCGGCCAACACCCGTATCTCGCTGCTGGGCCAACCCAAAACCCTCCGCTGGACGGCTCAATCGGGCGGACTACTCATTTACCTGCCCAACCGCCTGCCCAGCCAGCCAGCCTATGTGCTGCGACTGGTTCAGCCAGCCCGGTGAGCCACGACGGGTACTGACAGACCGCTGCCCCCGCTATTACGCACAAAATCAATGCGAAAACCCGCCCCCCGCCAAAGTACCACGGCGGACGGGCGGGTTTTCTACGCGGGTATATTTTTAGCCCTGTTTTATTTTTATTTGGAATAAGTATAAATAGTACTTATATTTGCCCCCATAAACACGATCACTTCCATGAAAATCAACCAACTGGCACTTGCCTTTTTGCTGTCTCCCCTGTTTTTGGCCTGCAACACCAACGACAACGAAGTCCCCGCCATCCAGCCCGTGCAGGCTATAACGGTTAAGAATCTGCCCGCCGATCCCACCGCCCCCGGCTCCACAACGGCCCAGCCGCCCGGCAGCACCGGCCGGTTTACTTTGTATAACCTGCGCGACAACAAGACCGTTGCCAATACCGATTCGGCTACCAACAAATGGGACGTAGGTTTTCGGGGCACAACAATTATTGTCAACGGCGGCCCCATCCGTAGCGGGCAGGGCGGAGCGTATATACACACGGGTACGTTTCCCGAACTAATTACGCTGCCCGCGTCGGCCACCTTTGCGCAGGACCAAAGCCCGACCAGTCTGGCCATTCCGGCCCGGTCGGGTGCGGGCTGGTATAACTATAACCAGGCCGCCAACGTTATCAGCCCCATTCCGGGCCGGGTGCTGGCAATAAAAACCGGCGACGGCAAATACGCCAAACTGGAAATTCTGAGCTACTACGAAAACGCCCCCGCTCAGCCCGACCCGGCCAGTAAATCCCGCTACTACACCTTCCGCTACGTCTATCAGCCCGACGGAACCACAAAACTCAATTAACCGGGCCATTGTACATGAATAACTCATTAAAAATCAGCATTTTACTCTCTTTCCTGTTGGCTCCGTGCCTGGCGAGGGCTCATGGTTACTGGCTCGAACTAAGCGGCTCCGGCACCATCAGCGAACCCGTTCAGGTTCGGCTGTTCTTTGGCGAATACAGCCATGGACTGCGTGAAAAAGGGGCTTCACTTGATAAAATGGCTGACATAAAAATATCGGTGCTTGATGCCGACGGGCAGCAAACCCCGGTGACAATGACCCAAACCAACACCCATTGGGAAGGCACGTTTACACCAAAAAAAGCGGGCTATTATCAGGTCCTGGGCATCAATGACAAGCGCGGGGTGCAAGACTGGACGAAGCGTAACATGGGTGTTGTGCGCCCGGTGCAGTTTTTGCGGGCCGATTATGTGGTGGGCCAGGCCGAACCGTCTGCCACACCCCAATTACTTGATGTAATGGCTGTTGCCACCGACAATGCCATTGGTTTGCGGGTTTTTCGGG
>JAYVAP010000509.1:0-3172 GCA_043750915.1 Spirosoma sp.
GGCTTAGGCATTTTGGTCAGTATGCTGATTCCGAATCAGTTGCGGGCTACCGAATTGCTGATGATTATTGCTACACCGGCGTTTATCATCAGTGGCTACACCTGGCCCGCCAGCCAGATGCCGGTGCTGCTGCAATACGTTGGGCAGGCCATTCCGCTCACCCATTACCTGAGTGGTTTCCGAAAGGTGTTTTTTCTGAACGCACCCCTGTCGGCCATTCAGCCCGAAATACAAACGTTATTGTTGTATGGGGGCATAACGCTGGCTGTGGCCTGGGTGGTATTGTGGTGGAAAATGCGGCAAATTTCCCGCCAAAAAGTCGTGGCGGCTGACCTATAAACCAATCATCACGCCGAAAAAAACGCTGGAATAAACTGGGATTTCCCAACTTTGCCGAAATCAGGAAATTTAATGCCCTCTCTCTTCATTGATGCCGAACGCCTGCGCGACCGCAACAGCGGTTTGGGACAGGTTTGCCTGCACCTCGGCCACGAACTCGTTCGCCAATGCCCCGCCGACTGGAAACTGACCTTCTTGGTGCCAAAAGGACAATCGGGGGTTTTCGGGAATGCGCCGTCCGTAACTACGGTAACTTACATTGAAGCATCGTGGTTACGGAAAGTGGTCATACCCGGCCAATATGACCTGTGGCACTGCCTGCATCAGGATTCGGCCTACTTGCCGCGTCCGCTGTGGAACAGGTCGGCAAAGTTGATCCTGACCATTCACGACCTGAATTTTCTGGAACGCGCCGATTATTCGGATACCCGGAAAAAACAGAAACTGGCCGCCCTGCAACAGCGCGTCGACCGGGCCGCTGCGCTCACCGCCATCTCGGCCTACACTGCGTCGGTCGTTCGGGCGCGGCTTCGGGTGGCGGCTGTCAAACCGCTGCGGGTTATTGGTAACGGGGTCGCCGTTGGGGACCCTGACCACCAGGCCGATGCGCCCCGACCTGCCTGTTTGGCCCCAAACGACGGCCCGTATTTCCTGTTTGTGGGAGTCGTTCACCCAAAAAAAAACGTGCATACGTTGCTGCCGCTGCTCGAAGCCTTTCCCGATTATCGGTTGGTGGTGGCCGGGCCAGACGGTCATGCCTATGCGCAGCATATTCGGGAGCAGGCCCAAAAACTCGGTGTCGCCGACCGGTTGCTGATGCCCGGCCCGGTCGATGAAGCCACCAAAATGGGGCTCTATGCCCACTGCGAGGCTTTTTTGTTCCCGTCCTTGTCCGAAGGGTTTGGGTTGCCCGTTGTTGAAGCAATGACGTTTGGCAAACCAACTTTTCTGTCCAATCTCACCAGCCTGCCCGAAGTAGGCGGCCAGGAAGCCTATTATTTCACCGATTTCGAGCCGGAAAGCATGGCCAAAGTGCTACACGATGGCCTGCACGATTTTGGACAGAATCCCCTGCGCCGACAGCGAATGATGAAGCGGGCCGCCGGTTTCAGCTGGCCCGATGTGGCCGCGCAGTACTGGGCGTTGTATCAGCAACTGGTAGGCGGCTGAGTGCGGCTTCCGGCCAGTGGGGAGGGGCGGCCCGCCTGAACTTCGCCCGCGCAGTAGCCGCCATGATTCCGGCCATAAGACCGTACCTTTGCCCTATCCATGAAAACCTATTTCCGACTGTTGTCGTTTGCCCATCCGCTGGGCCGCTTTCTGATACCTTTTGTGCTGACCTCCGTTGTCGCCAGCGTGTTTGGGGTCCTCAATTTCACCCTGCTCATCCCGTTACTCACCATACTCTTCGACAAGGTCGACTCCGCCAAGATTCAGTCGTTGCTGAGTCAACCCGCGCCATCGCTCCTGCAATCACCGGCCGATGCGTTCAGCTATTACTTTGCCCAGATTCTCAACGAGCACGGCAGCGGGGTGGCACTCCAGTTCGTTTGTGGTGTTATTGTTGCGTCGGTGCTGTTTAGTAATTTATTTAAATATTTGTCTGTCAGGCAGTTAGAGACATTTAAGGCTCGAATGGTGGCCCGGCTCCGGGAGGCCGTTTTTGCGCATACGCTCCGGCTGCACCTCGGCTTTTTCTCCAGCGAACGCAAGGGAAACCTTATCTCGCGCACCACCTCCGACGTGCAGGAAGTAGAAAATTCCATTGCCAATACCCTGTCGGCGGCCTCGAAAGAAGTGTTTTTGCTCATTGGCTACATCATTGCGCTACTCAGCATTTCGGTGAAACTCACCCTGTTTGCCATTGTCGTTATTCCGTTGTCGGGCATTTTTATTGCCACGCTCGTTCGGCGGATGAAGCGCGATGCGCAGGCCGGCCAGCAGCGACTGAGCAGTTTGGTAAGTTTGCTCGACGAAACTTTTGGCGGTATGCGCGTGGTAAAGGGTTTTGTGGCCGAGGGGTTTATGCTGGATAAATTTCGGCAGGAAAACGAAGGCTACCGGCAGGCGGTGCGCTCGCTGGCCTACCGGCGCGAACTGGCATCGCCGTTTTCGGAGGTGATGGGCGTGGCGGTGGTGGCTGGCATCTTGCTCTATGGCGGGTCGCTGGTGCTGAGCGGGCAGTCGGGCCTAACGGCGGCCCAGTTCATTGCCTATATTGCCATTTTTTCGCAAGTGACCCGTCCCGCCAAAGAAATTTCCAACGCTTTCAGCGGATCGCAGCGGGGCGTGGCATCAGGCGAGCGGATTCTGGAACTGATCGACACGCAGCCCGCCATTGACGACAAACCCGGGGCGGTTACGCTGGCCAGTTTCCGGGACCGCATATCGGTGCAACACGTGTCGTTTGCCTATACGTCCGATACGCCCGTGCTGGAGGATGTTAGTTTTGAGTTGCAAAAGGGTAAAACCATCGCCCTTGTGGGTGCGTCGGGCGGGGGCAAATCGACCATCGCCGACCTGATTCCGCGTTTCTACGACCCAACCGGCGGAAAAATTCTGATCGACGGTGTTGACCTGCGCGACTGTACAACGGCCTCGCTGCGGGGGCAAATGGGCATTGTAACGCAGGAAAGTATTTTGTTTAACGACACCATTTTCAACAACATCGCTTTTGGCACCCCCGCCACCGACGCGCAGGTGATGGAAGCGGCCCGGATTGCCAACGCCCACGACTTTATTCTGGCCCAACCCAGCGGCTACCAGACCCGCATTGGCGACCGGGGCGGCAAGCTCTCCGGCGGGCAGCGGCAGCGCATCAGCATTGCCCGAG
>JAYVAP010000510.1:0-5837 GCA_043750915.1 Spirosoma sp.
ACCACTCTGAAAATCAAAACCACCGTTCAGTTTGACCGTCAGCGACGTTGTTGGGTTATTCAAAATCCTGACATTAGCGTTGAAGCCCTGAATAATTCGATTTACCTTCTGGTTGTTGATAGCCCGGTCACGGATAGCCAATGGATTTTCACCAACGCTGGGGTCGTTATCAGGGTAGCGACCGAGCGCATCTGGATACAGATTGATGTATGGCTTGGTATAAGGTAGTGAATATCCGTAGTTAATATTTGAGTTGTCATTACCGGTCCAGCCCCGGTCGTTATTACTTTGAACAAAATTAGTGTTAATACTGAAATCAAGCCAGTTATTCATCTTATGGTCAATATTAGCCCGGATGGAATACCGCTGGAAGCCGGTATTCTTAATGATACCCGTCTCATCGTTGATGCTGCCATTGACATAAAACTTAGTTTTTTCGTTTCCACCTGTCACGCTGAGCCGGGTATTGCGAATCTGCCCCGTTCCCCCATAAATTACGCGCTCCCAATCGGTGTAGGTGCCATTTGCTTTGGCGGCTCTGAGTTTGGCAATTTCCGATTGCAGCTGGGCAACGCCCGCCGGGTTGGGCGTACCGTCTGAATTGGTTGTACTGGAGAAATAGTCCGTTAGCTTCTGCTCTGTCCAGTCGGCACCACCCATGAAACTGAGTGCTTTACTGAAACCGATGTCCTGCCCGAACGATACATTGGTGCGACCACCCTTACCACGCTTGGTGGTGATGATGACAACCCCAGCATTAGCGCGGGTACCATAAATAGCCGCCGAAGATGCTCCTTTCAATACCTGAATGTTCTCGATATCGTCAGGGTTTAGGTCGGCTAAACGATTGGCGTTGTTATCCTGTGAGTCTGTAGCCGAACCGGCACCTGCTTTGTTCGCTCCCGACCGTCCGTTGGAATACTGCCCGTTGTCGATGTAAACACCATCAACAATGAACAGCGGTTGCGAGGCCGACGAACCAAGCGTCGACACACCCCGTAACTGAACGTTGAACCCACCCCCTGGCAGTGATCCGTTTGCCTGAACACTTACACCTGGCAGCTTGCCCTGGAGGGCCGCGTCGGTTGTAACCGGCGTAGTAACACCGGTCAGTTCTTTAGCCCCGATAATGGCTACGGCGTTGGCTAAGTTCGAGCGTTTCACGCTCGTGGCCAAACCCGAGACAATCACCTCTTCCAGCTGCTGGCTATCTTCCCGCAGGGTTACGTTCAGGGTGGTCTGGTTGCCCACCGTGATCGCCTGACTCAGAAAACCGATAAAGCTGAAATTAACTCGAGCATTGGCCGAAGCAGCTACCCGGTAGGTGCCCTCGGCATCGGTGGTGGCACCCTGGCTCGTTCCGCGTACCAATACCGATACGCCCGGCAGGGCGTTACCGGACGCGTCGGTCACTTTGCCCGTTAGGGACTGGCTTTGCGCCCGTACCGTACCTGCAAGGCAGGTCAACAGGCACAGACCCATAAGTAATATTCTGGTCATTTGCTTTTATTTAGGTTAGATTTTCATATTGAATGAACGCAAATTAAAGGTTTGTTTTGCGCATTTCCACCAAACCTCCAGATTATTTTATACTTTTTTGGCTTAGTTCTATATTATTTTGATCTTTCTAACTGTCTTTCTGCACTTTATGCATAAAACATTAGCATTTGTTCGTAGTTTGCCAACACTAATTTTACCCGCCCGTGACCGACGCCCTCTTTATCCTTGCTGTGCTTTGTTTCAACGTTGTCCTTTGCGAGTGGCTCGCTAAAAGGCCGGGCTTCCGGCACATCGGCACCGCCCTGCTGGTTATCTTGCTCACCGCTGTGGAAGCCAACCTGCGCATTATTCCAACTGTTGAAACACCGGTCTACAACGGTATATTTAGCTATGTGGCACCTTTTTCTTTGTTTCTGTTGCTGCTCAGCGTGAATCTTAAAGACCTGCGCCAGGCTGGTTTGCCCATGCTGACGATGTACCTGATTGGATCGGCGGGCACTATCATCGGCGTGCTGGTGAGCGTCTGGCTGTTTTCAGCTCCCCAAACCATAGGTGCTCTATACTACGCCCTGGCAGGCATGTTCACCGGAACGTACATTGGCGGGAGTGTTAATTTCCACGCCGTAGCACTGCACTATGGCGTTTCCAAAGCCGGAAACCTGTTCATTGCTGCTACGGCTGCCGACAATATCATGACCACGCTCTGGATGGTGGTGACGCTGTCGATACCGCGTTTTCTGCAACGGCGTTTCCCACGTTCGCTGCCAGAGCTATCCCCGACGGCCCGGTCGAACGCCAAAACCAACCCCTACGCCGAGGCTGAAACCATGACCCCCCACGACCTGGCCCTGCTGATGGGCCTGGGGCTGGGTGCCATCTTCGTGTCTAAACAAATAGCCAGTTTGGTAACGGGCCTGCCGTTTGTGCTGGTGCTAACAACCATTGCGCTGGCAATGGCGCAGTTTCGGGTGGTCAATAACCTGCGGGGCAGCCGATTGCTCGGCCTCTTTGGCATCTACATCTTTCTGGCCGTAATTGGTGCCTACTGCGATGTGGCGGCCCTGCTGCGCGACGGCCAGCTGGCCATTATTTTATTCGGCATGATTCTGGTACTGGTGCTGATTCATGGCATAATAGTATTTGGTATTGGGGCTTTCTTCAAACAGGACTGGGCCTTGTTGAGCATTGCCTCGCAGGCCAACGTGGGCGGGGCCACCTCCGCGCTGGCCCTGGCCAAAAGCCTGAACCGGCCCGATTTGCAGCTGCCCGCCGTGCTGGTAGGCACCCTCGGCAATGCCATTGGCACGTATCTGGGCATTTTGGTAGCCGAGATGCTTAAAGCAGGCGTGTGAGTTTTTGGCCGGACACGCTTGCAATTTCCCCGCTCGTTTTAGTATCTTTGCCCCCACTTCAGGGCCGGTCATCCGGCAAAAATGGCGGCACTACCCTGTGCCGCTTTTCGTAAAGAAAATAATCTATTTAATCGATAGTCTTTAAGTTAATATGCAGCCAGGCGACGTATTTTCAGCGGGTTCGGTGGCGTACGTTCCGCCCGTGAAGGCTTTGCCACTCGACCTGAACGGCCTGACCATCCGGTTGCCCGGCAACGACAGCCGGGCGGTTGAGCAGGCGGCAGCCATCCGGACGGCTTTTCCAACAGCCCGCGTTGTCACCGACGAGGTAATCCAGAACCCGATGCTCCGGCGACGGACGCGCACCGAAATAGCCATTTACGTCTTTGCCGCCCTGGCCCTGATGGTGGTTGGCCACCTGATTTTGAGTTACCTGACGCTGGAGCAACTCACGGGGCTGGCCGCAACCATTGACCTGACACCCGAGATTTTTTACTTTATCATGGCTGGTTTTGTGGCCCAACTCATCGACGGTGCCCTGGGCATGGCCTATGGTGTAACGGCCACCACCTTCCTGACCAGCGTGGGCATAAGCCCGCTTTTTGCCACCGCCAGCGTGCATAGTTCGGAGATATTTACGTCGGGGGTGTCAGGCTATATGCACCTGAAATTCGGCAACATCAACAGCAAACTCTTTAAGGCCGTGCTGATTCCCGGCGTGGTCGGGGCCGCGCTGGGGGCCTTTCTGATCACGAAATTATCCGATCTGGAGATCGTGGCGAAGTACATGTCGCCGGCAATTTCGGTTTATACGGCCGTTCTGGGAATTTTGATCCTTAAAAAAGCCTTGACTAAACGAACCCGGAAACGTCCCGTTCGCCAGATTGGCCTGCTGGCGTGGTTCGGTGGCTTTGTTGATGCCATTGGCGGGGGGGGCTGGGGACCAATTGTGAACTCAACACTGATTGCGGCCGGGCGACATCCTCGCTATACGATTGGATCGGTCAACTTAGCCGAATTTTTTGTGTCCTTTGCGTCGTCGGTTGTGTTTGCGCTCTTTGTCGGTCTGGGCAACTACGGCATGGTTATTCTGGGGCTGATTCTGGGGGGCATGATTGCCGCGCCCATTGCCGCTCATCTGGCGCAACGCTTGCCCGTGAAAACGATGATGGTGCTGGTTGGGATTGTGGTGGTTTTAGTGAGTATTCGGAAAATAATTATGTTCTTGTAAGTCCGCCCCGCCGGGTCGGACAGCCACGGCAAAAACAGATTTGATAATATCAGTCACCATCTTAGCCTGACAACCCACCCAAAACCCGGATATTCGCCCTTACCGTATGAAAAAACAAACCAAAGCCATTCGCATTCAGGCCAAAAAATCGGCCAACCGGGAACATTCCGTTCCGCTATATCTGACATCGAGTTTTGTCTTCGAGAGTGCCGACCAGGGCAAAGCCCTGTTTGAGGAGACCGAAGACGGCAACATCTACTCGCGGTTTTCAAACCCCAACGTGTCGGAGTTTGTGGAGAAAGTTTGTATGCTGGAGAATGCCGAAGATGGCATTGCCACAGGCACGGGCATGGCGGCTGTGTTTGCGAGCATGGCGGGTTTGCTCAAGTCGGGCGATCACCTCGTGGCCTGCCGCGCCCTGTTCGGCTCGGCCCACCAGATTATCACCCAGATTCTGAGTAAATGGGGCATCACCCACACCTACGTCGATGCCACCGCTACCCAGGCCCAGTGGGAAGCCGCCATGCAGCCCAACACGCGCATGGTTTACGTAGAAACACCCTCCAACCCCGGCCTGGAACTGGTGGACCTGGCCATGCTGGGGCGGCTGAAAGAAAAATATGGCTTCATCCTGAATGTCGATAACTGCTTTGCCACGCCCATTTTGCAAACGCCCATCGACTTTGGTGCGGACTTGTCGGTTCATTCGGCCACCAAATTCATGGATGGTCAGGGGCGCGTGTTGGGCGGGGTTGTGGTGGGGCGGGCCGACCTGATCCAGTCGATTCGTTTTTTTGCACGGCACACGGGACCGTCACTCTCGCCGTTCAATGCGTGGGTGCTCTCGAAGAGTTTGGAAACACTCGACCTGCGCATGGAACGTCACTGTCGTAATGCCCTGGCACTGGCCGAAGCCCTCGAAGCGCACGAGGACGTAGCGCGGGTGCTGTATCCGTTTTTGCCCTCCCACACGCAGTATGCGCTGGCCAACGCGCAGATGTCGGCGGGCGGGGCCATTGTAACGATTGAGTTGGCAGGCGGTTTCGAGCGCATCCGGGCCTTCTTCGACGCGCTCGAAATTGCTACGCTATCGTCGAATCTGGGCGACTCGCGCACCATCGTTACCAACCCAAACACAACGACCCACGCCAAACTAAAGCCCGACGAGAAAGCAGCGCTGGGCATTACGCCGGGCTTGGTGCGCATTTCGGTGGGCCTGGAAGCCATTGAGGATTTGATTGCCGATTTTGCACAGGCCGTAGCGGTTAGTGCCGATGTGTTGAAAGAGCAAGTATAAGTCTCTGTGCAGCAGTGGCATAATGAACGCATTCGGTCCGGGATGTCTTATCACAGCAAAAACCTGACAACACCATGAAAACGCTGACCATCAATTTACCGGATAATCTCGACCTGGAAGAGTTTGAAGCCAAGATGCTGCTGGCGGGTCAACTATACGAAAAAGGCAAAGTAACAATGGGGCAAGCGGCCGATATCGTTGGTATCAGCAAACGAGCCTTCATGGAGATTATGGGTCGGTTTGGATTCTCGATATTCAATTATTCGGTAGAGGATTTAAAACGTGAATTAGCGCATGTCAGCTGATAATTTAGTGGTGTCCGATACGTCCTCAATTATTCTCCTGGATAAAATTGGCGAGATCGAAATCCTCAAACAATCATTCGCCCGCGTGTATGCAACACCCGTCGTGGCGCATGAGTTTGGTATCTTGTTGCCAAATTGGATCACGGTTCAGG
>JAYVAP010000511.1:0-4060 GCA_043750915.1 Spirosoma sp.
ATTTCGACAGCACCGTGTCGAGCCAGCCCGTGGCGGCTTACGCCCAGGCCCGGCTGCCCGAACGTCCGCTGCGAATTGCCTATCTGCGCGACGGGGTCGAGAGCGCGGGTGTCGATGCGGGCATCCGGGAGGCCACCCGCTGCCGGATCGATGCACTGCGGGATATGGGTCACACCGTAGAACCCATTGACTTTCCCCTGCTGAAATACCTCCTGCCAACGTATTACATCCTGACAACCGCCGAAGCATCCTCGAACCTGGCGCGTTTCGATGGCGTACGCTACGGACACCGGCACGCCCAGTTGGCGGAAACGGAGGGCCGGGGAATGGATTTGCTGACGATGTATAAAAAAAGCCGGACGGAGGGTTTTGGGCCGGAGGTGCGTCGGCGCATTTTGCTGGGCACGTTTGTGCTCAGTGCCAGCTACTACGATGCCTATTATACCAAAGCGCAGCAGATTCGGCGGCTGATTCGGCAGGAAACCGACCGGATTTTTGCGCAATACGACTTTTTGCTCTCGCCCACCACGCCCAGCACGGCGTTTACGCTGGGCGAAAAAGCAGGTGATGACCCGTTGCAAATGTATTTGGCCGACCTCTTCACGGTGCTGGCCAATGTGGTGGGATATCCGGCGATTTCGATTCCCAACGGCACCGATCCGGTCGGCACTGGCTTGCCGATTGGCCTGCAGTTGATGGCCCCGCCCTTTGCCGAAGGATCGCTGGTGGCCCTGGCGAAGCATTTGGAAACGAATCAGGCACGATAAATGCTTTACGGACTAACATACTGTACAGGAACCTCTATTTAACAAAATGGCATGACCCACCTAAACCGTATAGCGCTTATAATCAGACTACTGAGCGTATTATTAATACCACCACTGATTAGCCCGACCGGGGCAAATGCTGGTCCTGCCGGTTCATCTGCCGACAGCACCATCCTCAGAAAAGATACCGTTGCTCTTGTGCTGACCGTGCCGGACAGTTTGCTGCGGGAGCGGCTGGCAAAGCTCCAGAAAAATATTCCGCTGAACTACCATAAATCGGTGCAGGCCTACGTAGACTATTTTGCGCTCCGTAAACCAAGCCGCACCAAGCTGATGATGGAGCGGATGCCGTTGTTTTTCCCGCTTTTCGAGCGGATGCTGGCCCAGTATGGCCTGCCCGACGAACTGAAATTTCTGTCCATTGTGGAGTCGGCCCTGAACCCACGCGCCATTTCCCACGCCGGGGCGGGCGGGCTGTGGCAAATTATGCCCGGCACCGGCCGCGATCTCAAACTCTACCAGGACAATTACGTCGACGAGCGGATGGACCCCGTGAAAGCCACTGAAGCGGCCTGTAAATATCTCCGCGATTTATACAACATTTTCGGCGACTGGGAGCTGGCACTGGCGGGCTACAACTGCGGGCCGGGGGCCGTTAAACGGGCCATGCGCCGGTCCGGGGGCAATTCGTTCTATACCATTTATGATGCCCTGCCCAAAGAAACACGCGGGTATGTGCCGCAGTTTGTGGCCTTCACCTACATGATGAACCACGGCAACGACCACGGCATTTTTGCCGAAAACTACGAGTTTCCCATTCCGCACGACACCATTCAGGTTTCGGGCTATTTCAACCTCGAAACCTTTGCCAAACACAGCACGATGCCACTGGTGGATCTGCAAAAGATGAACCCGGCCATCACCACCACCATCCTGCCCGAATACACCAACCGATATCCGTTGCGGGTGCCGCGCCAGCAGTATGCCTACTTTGCCAGTCGTCGGCGGGCTATCCTGGACTCGGCGAGCCAGCTGCCGGGCACCATGGCCCACACGCTGCTGGCTCAGGCCGAAGACGTTCGCTACGGTACCGACTCGATGGGGGCCTGGGCGGGGCTGGGCAAAAATCCGCTGGCCCAACTCTCGCTGGATGAACCCGCCACCAAAACCAGTGCGTTGCCAAAGGGCGGGATAACGCCGGCGAAACTGGCCGCTCAGCTGGCCGTGGCAGAACCGGCCGATCAGCCCACCGACGAAATTGAGCAGGTAGTAGCCCGCAAGCCGCGCCGACAAACCTATTCAGTAAAGCGGGGCGACAACTTAGGCGAGATTGCCAACCGCTATAATGTGGAGGCATATGATCTCAAAAAGTGGAATCACCTGCGGACATCGAATCTAAAACGGGGTCAGAGATTGGTTATCCTGACAGAAGCCGCCGAAACCCGCACCGAACGACTGGCCGATCAGGGCACGGCCAAAGCCCGCAAGAAGGCAGAAGTCATTGCCAAAACCAAACGCTTCAAACCCCGCTACCACCGCGTTCAGGATGGCGACACCCTCTGGAACATTGCCCAGCGATATGACGGACTGACCATCGACCGGCTCAAGCGAATGAACAACATCCGGGGCAGTGCCCTGCGGCCGGGTCAGAAACTGATTGTGGGTTGATTTTGTATCTTTACGTCTCATTAGCAAACAGCTAACCAGCTTTTTCCAGCCTGAATGATTGCTTATTTAGAAGGTATACTGGCCCATAAAGAAACCACCAGCGTCATTATCGACGTGCATGGTGTGGGCTATTCGGTCAATATCTCCCTGCAAACCTACGCGGTTTTGCCCGGTGGGGGCGACCGGGTGAAGTTGTTCACGCATCATCTCTTTCGCGAAGATGCCCAGCTGCTCTACGGCTTTGCCGTGGCCGATGAAAAATCGCTTTTTCTCGATCTGATTGGCGTATCAGGCGTGGGGCCGAACACAGCCTTAGGAATGCTATCGGCCATGCAGCCGGGCGATTTGCGGCTGGCCATTCTGGGCGAAAATGTACGGGCGGTGCAGGCCATCAAAGGAATTGGGGCCAAAACGGCGCAGCGCATTATCCTCGAACTGCGCGACAAAATGAAAAAATCGGGTGCCGTGCCGGGCGGACCCACCTACCGCCAGCAGGAAGCGGCCAACCCCGTTCGGGAGGAGTCGCTGGCGGCACTCATAGCCTTAGGATTTCCCAAAGCAACCGCCGAGAAAAGCGTGGACGACATTCTGCGGGCCGAACCAGACCTGACCGTAGAAGACGTTATTCGGCGGGGTCTACGGTAGGGAGTGGCTGACAAAAGGCATTCTATCCGCTTCTGATGAACATTTTGCCATAAGCCAGCCTTTTTTGTAGTATGACCAATTAGTCAGTTAGCCAGTATTTTGTAAGTTCAGCGTTTGATTTCTGTAAAAAATATGGCGACGGATTAGACGATTGGCCCGATGCTGGCCGTTTGAAAGAAAGACGTACCGTACGCTATTTTAATAGAACCGATAGCCTTCCTCCATGGTGAACCCGTACTTTGTTCACAGTTCTGCCGTTAGCCCTTCGTTCATCGCCCTGAGCCGACTGCTGTTCGTGTCGAACGGCTGGCTCATGCTGGGACTATGGCTGGTCGTTGGCTTGGGCATAACCGCTGCGCAGGACCAGCCAACCCCCACACCGGCCCCCGCCCGGCGCGGAGGTGTTGGCCGGCGGCAACAGGCAACGACCGATTCGGTCCGGGCACAGTTTCGCCGACGGGCTTCCGTGCGGGCCGACTCGGTCAGGCAGGCCAGCAAAGACCGTATCGACAGTATCCGGGCCGCGCGCTCGGCCAACCGACGACCCACCATCAACTGGCCCGACCGCCGGGCAACGCGTTTCTCGGAGCGACCGTCGCAGTCGCCGTTTATTCTGCGCGATCCCAAGGGTGTTTCTACCGATTTCCGGCTTGACCCCGATGGGCGGATGGCCGTTACGGAGCGGGTCCGTACGGGCGTGTCGCTGTCGGGCGCGCCCAACGACAACCGGGTGCAGGGCAATTCGGGCAATACCATACCGCAGCCCGGCGTATCCACGCCGGGCATGGATACGCCGGGATTGGCCCTGCCTCCCTCGCAGTTTGGGATGTCCTACCGCCCTGCCGAAACCATTCCGTATTCGACTTATAATCAGCTTCAAAATCAGCGCGTAGGGCAAAACCTGTGGCGCGAATACGGTACCCGGGGCGATGGGCAAAGTGCGGTGAGCGGGCGCGGGCTAATTCCCAAACTCGAGCTGC
>JAYVAP010000512.1:0-2092 GCA_043750915.1 Spirosoma sp.
GCGGATTTCGCCACGAGCAAAAAAGGCCGACGTGGATGCCCTGGCCAAATAAACACCCCAACTCACACTCAGACCCGGCCCGCCTGCTCGACCTGTCGGTGCTGGACCTGAGTTTTCTGGGCGAGTTGCTCGCCAAACTCCCCGACCCACAGGGTGTCTTCAAGTAAGCGGGCCGGGTCTGAGTGTGAGTTGGGGTGTTTATTTGGCCAGGGCATCCACGTCGGCCTTTTTTGCTCGTGGCGAAATCCGCCTGCTATTTGCAACTAAACGCCTGTATCCTTCTTACGCTGCCGGCCTAATTATCCGTTTCTCCGTCCTGCACCACCTTTTCTTTGGCCCGCTCATAGGTGGTTTTGCCTTTTTCGTCCCACTCGCTGAGGGTGTAGGGTTCAAACGCGGTGTCCCACGGATCGCTGCCATATTGGGTAAGTTTACGGCGCATCCGGCGGCCACTCGGGCTGATGGGGTAAAACTCCGTCCAGCGACCCACTTTCACGCCATTTTCGTATTTTCCTTCTTCGGCCACCAAGCCGTTCTCATGAAAAGCAAAATAAGTACCCTTTACTTTTCCGTACTCAACCGGGATAATCTCCTTAACTTTCCGGTGAGTCGAGTCGTAGTAGGTCAGTTTTGATTCGGCAGGAACGCCCCGGTACCAGTGGGTTTTGTCGAGGAGCATAAACTTAGCATCGTAGTGCTCCCACCGCCCGTCTTTCATACCGGCATAATAAAATCCCTCTTCCACCAAATCGCCGTTTTGGTAGCGTTTGTAGGGGCCATGCAGCAGCAGGCCTTTGTCCTCATCTTTGATCACGGAGCTGGTGACGCGGCCACTCCGCTGGTAATACCGGAATACCTCGCGGGCATAGGGCAGCGGTCGGGCCGCGTCATTTTCGCGCAGGATATAAAACTCTTCCACCAGCGTGCGGTCACCACTGCCTATCTTACTATAAGCTTTGATGATCGACAGCCCTTCATACTCCGTTTTCGACAGTTTCGATCTGGCTTTTTTGCTGGCCTTCAGCTTCTTCAACTGCTTCATTTTCAGCCCTAAGTCCGGCATAATCCCAGATAGATAAGCATCTTTTTGTTCTTTCAGCGATGCCACCGTGGGTATGCCCAGCGCGGAGAGCGATGCCGGAATAGACGAAAATGGGGAAGCGGGCGCACCCGACGGTGCCAGCACGGGCGCAGTGGCCGTGGTGAGGGCGGCTGGTTCGGTAACCTGTGCCCACGCCGGAAAAAGGGGTAAGCCACAGACCAAAACAACGAGTAAAAGTGCTTTTGAGCCGGGAGTAAACATGGAGCGGGTCAACAATTGATGCCTGAAGTTTGTTAGTTTTGCAACGCTTTACGCACCATCATTATTTTATTAACCCGCCCGCCGATTCTATTCGGCGGGCCATTCACTAAAAATTATCGTGGAAAAACAGGCCCGAATTTACGTTGCCGGACACCGGGGTATGGTTGGTTCAGCCATTGTCCGCAAACTACAAGCCGAGGGCTTCACCACTATTCTGACCCGTACCTCTTTGGAGCTGGACCTGCGCGACCAGCGGGCCGTAGCCGACTTTTTTGCGCAGGAGCAGCCCGAATTTGTTTTTCTGGCAGCGGCTAAAGTGGGTGGCATTCTGGCTAACAACACGTACCGGGCCGAATTTCTGTACGACAACCTGATGATCGAATCCAACATCATCCACAATGCCCACCGCACAGGCGTTCGGAAACTGCTGTTCCTCGGCTCATCGTGCATCTACCCGAAAATGGCCCCCCAGCCACTTAAAGAGGAGTATCTGTTAAGCGGCCTGCTCGAAGAGACCAACGAACCTTATGCCATCGCCAAAATCACGGGTATCAAACTTTGCGAAGCCTATCGAAGTCAGTATGGCTGTAATTTTATCTCCGCGATGCCCACCAATCTGTATGGCCCCAACGACAATTATGACCTACAGGGATCGCACGTGCTGCCCGCGCTGATTCGGAAATTTCACGAAGCCAAAGTCAATGGTCAGTCCTCGGTTGAGGTTTGGGGAAGCGGCTCGCCAATGCGCGAATTTCTGCACGCCGACGACCTTGCCGATGCCTGTTTTTT
>JAYVAP010000513.1:0-6724 GCA_043750915.1 Spirosoma sp.
GCCGGCGACATTACGGCCCAACACCGGGTATCGTATGATGCCGACGGAAGCCGGGCCAACTTAGGCTACGCATCGACGCGCTACGTGGAGGATGGTTCTTTTCTTCGGCTCAAAAACCTGCAGCTGGGCTACACCCTGCCTGCCTCGCTGGTCAACCGTCTGGGCATGAGCGCGGTACGGCTGTATATGACGGCCAGCAACCTGCTCACCTTTACCAACTACAAAGGCTATGACCCCGAGGTGAGTGCCAACTTTGGCGGCAGCACCCAGTCGCAGCAAAGCACCGGGGGCGGGCTGGGTGCCCGGCTTAACAACAACCTCCAGATTGGCGTCGACAATGGCTCCTTCCCGCAAACCCGTACCTACCTGTTCGGCCTGAACATTAATTTCTGATCCATGAAAAAAAACGCATTATACCTGCTTTTTGGCTGGGCGTTGGTGCTCACGAGCTGCCAGAGCATTCTGGACAAGCCGCCCGCCAGCGAAATTGACCTGCCCCGCTATTTCCAGACGGCCAACGACGCCGAAACATTGCTCATCGGCTGCTACTCGCGCCTGTTTGTCAACGCCGGTTTTTATACCGATATCATGTTTGCCGGCAATCGCTCGTCAGACGATATCGTACCCATCCGGTCGGGGGCCGACCCTTTCGACGACCGCACCATCATGCGGCCCGACGATGGGGGCGTGCGCAACATCTGGCAACGTTCCTATTTTTTGCTGGCTAACATCAACTTAGGGCTGGAGCGCATTCCGGCCATGCCCGACAATATTTTTACGGGCGGCCGCAAAGCCCAGATCATCGGCGAGCTGAAAGCCCTGCGGGCGTTCACTTATTTTAACTTAGTGCGGCTCTACGGCGGGGTGCCGTTGCTGCTGCGCTATCCTACCACGGCCACCTCGTTGGGCAATGCCGTGGCACGGGCCACCGTAGACCAGCTTTATACGCAGATAAACGAAGACCTCGCAGCCGCCGAAACCGGTGTCCCCGCCGTTTATCCCGCCCTGCCCACGCAGGGGCTGGCGTTGTCTATTGCCGTCATCGAAAGCAAAGGCCGTTTTACGCAGGCCGCCGTACGTGCCCTACAGGCTGACGTTGCCCTTACCCAGGGCAATTTTGCCCGCGTGGTGGAAAAAGCCGATCTTATCATCAAGAGCGACCTGTATAAACTTACGCCCGATTTCCGCCAAAACTTTCGCGGGCCGCGCGTTACGTTTAATCGGGATCTATCGACCTATCAAAACACCGAGGAAAGCATTATGGAAGTGCAGGCCATTCCCGGTTCAGATAACACCGGCGGGCAGATGTTTTTTTTCCTCGATGGTTTTCCACCGTTTTTTGGGGTATCGGCTGAGCTTTCCAACTTCATTTATCCCGACGAAGGGGCCACGCCCCAGCAACGCAGCGACAGCATCCGCAAAACGTGGAGCATTGGTTTTGCCAACGCCACCACGCGCTACGCGACCAAGTACCGCGAGTTTTATTTCGACGGCCGCTACAACAACGTTTACGGCATCTTTGGCACGCCCAACCCCGACAACTACCACGTGTTCCGGCTGGCCGAAATATTTCTGTTCAAAGCCGAAGCCCTTAACGAAACCGCCTACGGCAACGCCCAGGCTTTTGAGGCCATCAACCAGGTGCGCCGTCGGGTAAGCCTGCCCGACCTCACGCCTGCCAACACCCCCACGCAGGCCGCCTTCCGCGATGCCGTGCGTCGCGAGCGTCGGGTAGAGCTTTTCTTTGAAGGAGGCAAACGCTGGTTCGACATCCTGCGCTACAACCGGCAAACGCCGGGCACAGCCAAAGCCCTGCTGGGTGCAAAACTGCCCAACGACAACCGCCTGCTGCTGCCTATTCCGCTCGATGAGCTGCGCCAAAACACGGCCATGACCCAAAATCCCGGTTATTCACAGTAAGAAAACCACTCCATTCATGAAAATTATAGGGAAAACCACCCCAACAAATTGGGGGAAAAACACCCGGCAACGGTTTATATTGGCTTTGCTCTTGATGGCGGGCACGCTGATGTGGCAATGCGGACGTAAAAGTCAGGACGACGGGGTCCTGCCCGCCCCTACGCCCGTTTTTGTGGCCACGGCCAGCACGGTTAATCCGTTGCGGATTAGTTTTGCCAACACTTCGTCCCAGGCCCGCACCTACTTCTGGGATTTCGGCGACGGGCAGGGAACGGCCCTCACGGCAACGCCAACCTACACATACCGGCGGGCGGGTACCTATCGGGTGACCTTAGTGGCCTCCGGCAACGGGGGCGCGGCCAACGTGGTGCAAACCGTAACGGTAACGGCTCCACCCGAGCCGGTGGCCAATTTCACGATGGTCATCAACGACGAAACGGCGCCCCTGCGCGTGAATTTCACCAACACCACCGTTAACGGGGTGAGCTATAGCTGGGATTTTGGCGTACCCAACACCACCGCCGATACCGCCAATACGGTTAGTCCCGTATTCGACTACCCGCAGCCGGGGTTGTATACGGTGCGGCTGACGGCGCGGAGTCTGGCCAATATCTTCACCAATGTCCGCCAGTTTAACGTGCTGGTGATTCGCCCGTCCGATTTAACGGGCACCACGGCGACCGGGCGCACCTGGATTTATGACCGCAAGAAAGGTCTTTCGTTCGATAACAGCGTGACGTTTTCTGATCAGAAGCCCTGCGAGCTGAACAAGGAATTTACTTTCTTCCCCGACGGGCGTTATTTTGCCGACAACAAGGGCGACGAGATTCAGTTTCCCAACTGCGCCACCGTGGCTGCCCGCCCCACTACCACCTGGAAACTCGCCCGTACGGCTCCGGATCGGTTTAGTCTGACCATTGGCGCCGGCACCTACCTCGGCGACCCTACAAGCGGCCCCGTTTATATTGTGAGCGAGATTACCCCCACGCGTATCTCGGCCAACATTTCGTTTGGCTTTGCGCAGGGCTACTACCAGATGGTACCGAAATAATTGCCAAAACAGACCCCGGCGCATGTTGGGAAATTATGCAAAGCTACCAGCCTGTTTGTTCGTCAGCCCCCGGGCAGGCCTTCAAACAGGCTGGTTAGCCAAACAAACGAGGTACGATTAATTTCCTGGGCAAGGCATTAGGAAATATGGTGAACACCTGGCTTCTTTACAGGCCGTCCAGCATATCACCGGGTCAATTGGCCTGTTGCGACACGAAAGGCAACTGATCTTCAGCATCATGTCATGTCGCGATGTTGCGTAGTTGGGGTTGTTGGGTGATCAGCAGGCTGAAAGAGAGTGTCTGACGGTTTCGGTCGACAGTTTGAACGCCCCGCATGGGTAGGTTTAGACTTCCGCTTTCGGTTGACAGGGTAAGCCTGAACTAAGCGGGCTTTGGCTTCAATGGTCAGCTTTCCAGCGACAAAGTGAACGCTTAAACAAGGCAAGAAAAAATGGTAATTCGATTAATCAAAATTTTATTGCTACGTCTGATATTTATGCGGGATCAAACCTTGATTCTTTGTATTGTCGCAGCAATAATGACTGGAGCCAATGCTCAAGATACTGCCTTTATGCCAATGATATTTGTTGAAGGTGGCTCGTTTATAATGGGCAGTGACAACGATGAATCACATGGGGACGAGCAGCCACTCCATAATGTTAAACTGAGTAGTTTTTACATAGGCAAATACGAGGTAACAGTAGCACAGTATAGAAGATATTGCACGGAAACACATATTACTATGCCCGAACCTCCAGAGAAGGGATGGAATGATAATGATCCTATTACAAATATTGACTGGAACGATACTAACAAATTTGCTTTATGGATGTCAGAACGAACAGGTCGTGCCTACCGTTTGCCTACAGAAGCACAATGGGAGTATGCGGCCCGTGGCGGTCAATGCACTCAAGGTAGAACATACGCTGGTTCTGATAGTTTAGACTTGGTTAGCTGGTTTAACAAAAACTCAGACGAGCAAGTCCATCCCATTGGTCAAAAGTGTCCCAACGAATTAGGCATATACGATATGAGTGGCAACGTTTGGGAGTGGGCGCGTGATTGGTATTCAATCAACTATTACTCCCAAAGTTCTGACACAGAACCAGAGAATCAAACACGAAGTAAATATAGAGTACGGCGGGGCGGCTCTTGGGATTGTGGCCCACAGTTTTGCCGCTCCGTAGATCGGCATATCACTGATCCAGAATTTCGCGATTTTAGATGTGGGTTTCGATTGGTATATCAGTGATAAAAGAGTCTGTGTGGGGTAGCTTCCCGCCGACAAGAAGCACGTCCCAAATGAAAGTTCGCAGCCCAACCCAATGAGTGTGTAAAGGTTCAGGTACGTTTGTTTAGTCGTAACTGTTTAGGTACCCTATTTGCATTGATAATCAAGTACTTACAAAAACAGAAAATGCAAAATCAATTAATTTCTCAGTCAGTGTAAAATATTATACTGCTGACTATCAAGAGTTTATGGTTTGTGATAGTTAAACCGCCTGTATCGCTAAAAAGTATAACCATCTGATAGTCAGTCATATTTTATAAAACTGCCTACCTAAACAGTTACAATTCAGCTTCTTAACGATGGGAACTCTGAAAGATCAATCAGTTCGCAAAAGTTATTACGTCACCCGTGAAAGTGTCGAACAACTCATAGAAGAAGTATTAGACATTTCTAATGAAACTGGTCATCCTTTTGAGAGCATTTTGCGCGTTTATGAGTTGCTGGAAACTCGTCGTCGAAATGATCTTACCAAAGACAATGGGGATGTTCATGATGAGCAAATGGCGGGTATTGGGGATGAACTCACCAAAATTTCAGATGCGATTAAAGGACTGAAAGCATCAGAGAAGAATTTTTGATTAAAAACCGATAAGTGCGTTTGTGTTTGGCTCCGTGTGGGTGAGTTGCTGAGCAACAGTCAGCATGTCCCGTCGTTGGGTACTCGGCCCAACCGAAAGAGGCCGAAAAGGCACTTACGTCGCCATCAACCCTTGTAGGCTTGGGTGTGGGTCTATAAACTGCTTGTTTGCCAAGGTCTTGACAACAGGCAGCGGGCTACAGAGGTCGGGCTTTTTGCTGGTTCGGCTGGCTGCGGCTGACAAGCCAAACGTTTCCGTTGTATAGCTTAAGTACTATAAATCAGTCATAATTCTTCAATGCAGCAGGAAACCAAAATTAAGTACGCTCAAGCCAGACACATTTATCTGGAAGTCTCTAACCATCCGGTTACCATCGAAAAGTATAAAGAATTCGGGTTATCTGAAGCGGACGCCCAGAGGTTAGCCGCCATAATTTCAGAGGATGTCAGTAATTATGAAACGGCTGTACACGGCTACAAAAGAGATTTGTGGGGCGGGGTTGCCTTAACAATTACTGGAATAGTAGCATGGCTGTTTCTTGATAACCCAGCCATGACGCAATATGCACAACTCAAATTAATTCGCTGGGGATGGATTGGCGGTTTAGGCTTGCTTTGGAGTGCTTACAGTAAAAGAAAAGTAATTAAGCTGTACGAAAAGATTGACACGCAACCCTATTGATTTTAAAAGAACTTTTCTTCTTCTATATTGAGATAGATAGACTCTTTGAATTCGAATATATTATCTTCTAAATTAAGTAGTTTGGTCCTTCATTCCGGAAAGCACAGAGTAAATCAAGATATTTAGAGTACTGTCGTATTTATATATATAATTGACTAACTGTAAATTATGTCAAAGTGGCAATTGCTGTTATAAATTTACTTTTTATGTCAAACAAACAAAGTAATCTGCATGGCAACGCACCTGATTCTTCCCCGGTTGCCTTGCTGATCATCGACATGATCAATGACCTGGAATTTCCGGAAGGGCCAGATTTTCTGGTACCTGCCTTGCAGGCTGCCGATTGTATTGCCGGGCTGAAAAAACAGGCCCGTCGGCTAAAAATCCCGGTTATCTACGCCAACGACAACTTTGGGCGATGGCGGTCGGATTTTAACGAGGTTCTTAACCATTGCCTGAAAGACGGCGTACGGGGGCAGCCCTTAGCTGAGTGCTTACGTCCCGAACCAGACGATTACTGGGTGTTGAAGCCCAAAAACTCAGCTTTTTATGCAACTACCCTCTCGACGCTGCTCGTTTACTTAAACGTTAAGACCTTGATTCTGACCGGTATCAGTGCTGATGCCTGTGTGTTATTTACGGCCAACGATGCTTATGTGCGGGATTATAAATTGCTTGTTCCTGCCGATTGTGTCGTTGCATCCCTACCTACCTATACAAACGATGCGCTGGCCTACATGAAACGTGTACTCAAAGCAGATACTACCAGGGCATCTGACCTTGATTTAGCCCGATTAATGGCCGAATCCAACTGAAAGAGAGGAAGAAAGCTGAATGCCCCCGTTGGCCGAGTTTGGTTGGCCGAGCAAAGTCTCATTCGGCAGAATACGCCCTAAACAATCGGGGTCTGACGAGACTCGGCATAAAAAAAGGGGCGGCTTCCAACCTTTATAGCGCATTGAGGGTCTATCCTTCTATAAACCAAAATTATTATGCGTTATATTTTCATATTTTTAACCCTTCTTATGTTTGGGGTTAGCTGTCGGGACCAGGATGTAGTATTGCCGCTGGATACGCCTGTAGCATCGCTCGACAATTTACCTACCACATATCAGCTATTTCAAGGTGGTAGTGTTGTTCCCGGCCGGCTTAAGAGCGTAACTCAGAACGGCATTCTCAGCGGTGAATGGCGTTATAATGAG
>JAYVAP010000514.1:0-2254 GCA_043750915.1 Spirosoma sp.
GGAGGGGCTAAAGAAACTGCCGAGACTTAGCCCCTCCCTAACGGGGAGGGGTTGGGGTGGGGTCTCGTACACAAACTTTTTTACTTATGACTACTTCTAACCAAAACCGGCGCGACGCGCTGAAATTATTAGGCTTTGGCTCGTCTGCCTCAGCATTGGGCCTTTTTGGGGGCATCTCAACCGCCGAGGCCCGCGAAAAACAAGCCATCCCTCAATACGCTAAAGGGCTGGCTCCGATCAAAATCAAGAGCGTTCGGGCCATTGCCACCG
This sequence comes from Spirosoma sp., assembly GCA_043750915.1. Taxonomy (GTDB): domain Bacteria; phylum Bacteroidota; class Bacteroidia; order Cytophagales; family Spirosomataceae; genus Spirosoma. The sequence continues at coordinate 271 of JAYVAP010000514.1, forward strand.
CCCCGCAAGGCTCCAACCTGATTGTGGTGAAGGTGGAAACCACCGAGCCGGGCCTGTATGGGTTGGGTTGCGCCACCTTCACGCAGCGGGCTGCCGTGGTCGTGGTCGCCATTAACACCTACCTCAACGAGTTTTGCGTCGGGAAAGACGTGGACAACATCGAGGATATGTGGCAGGGGGCTTACGTGAGTTCGTATTGGCGCAACGGCCCCGTGCTGAACAATGCCCTCAGCGGGCTGGATCAGGCACTTTGGGACATAAAAGGCAAACGGGCCAATATGCCGGTTTACCAACTTCTGGGCGGAAAAGCCCGCTTTGCCATTCCGTGTTATACCCACGCGAACGGCAACAACCCCGAAGCCGTTGCCGAGGATGTGCAACGGATTATGGGCTTAGGCTTCAAATACATCCGCATTCAGCAGGGCGGCTACGGGGCCGTGGGTGCCACCGCCGACAAACCCGATTTTAAAGTGGCCGGGTTCGGGGGCGAAACCGATAACTACATGAACGAACGGCTCTACCTGAAATCGGTGCCGAAAATGTTTGAGGTGGTTCGCAAAAAGTGTGGGGATGAAATCGAACTGCTCCACGATATTCATGAGCGCGTGCAACCCATCGACGCGATCAACATGATTAAACAGGTGGAAGAATACCGCCCGTTTTTTATTGAAGACCCGTTTTCGCCCGAAAACATGAAGTGGTTCGCACAGCTTCGGCAGGCAACTTCGGTGCCAATAGCGATGGGCGAATTGTTCAATAACGTCAACGAGTTTAAGGAGCCGATGGTGAATCAGTGGTTCGATTTTATCCGTATTCACGTGTCGCAGATTGGGGGCATCACCCCGGCCATGAAAGTGGCGCGGTTGGTGAGTGGTTCAATATTCGCACCGCATGGCACGGCCCCGGCGATGTGTCGCCGGTGGGACACTCGGCTCATGCGCACATTGATTTGGCGGTCTGGAACTTTGGGATTCAGGAAGCGGTCAGTTTCTCCGACAAAATGAAGGAGGTATTCACGGGTTGCCCAACCATGAACAAAGGCTACATGTCGGTGAACGAAGTGCCGGGTTTGGGGGTGGACATCAATGAAAAGGAAGCCGCCAAATACCCTATCGGCACCAAATCGAACTGGCAGGTACGGAAAATGGATGGCACCCTTATTCGTCCTTGATTTTTTGACAGGATTACAAGATTAAAAGAATTTTTTTGACAGGATTAAACAGGATTAAACAGGATTTTTTGATTTTACCAATAACTGAAAACCCTGTTTAATCCTGTAATCCTGTCAAAAAAAAATCTACCTCTCCTACTTATCAAATGAAATCTCCAAATCAATCCCGTCGCTCGGCGATTCAGTCTGTTTTGGGTATGGCCGGTCTCGGCCTGACGCTGCCCCAAACGTCGTATGCCCAACAACCCAAACCGTTTCAGGGTTACGGCAAGGTGAAAATCACCCGCTTGGAAACCTTTTTGGTGAAACCCCGCTGGATTTTCCTCAAAATTCACACCGATGTAGGCGTGGTCGGTTTGGGTGAGCCGCTGCTTGAAGGGCGGGCGATGACCATTCAAACGGCCATTAAAGAAGTGGAACCCTATCTGATTGGGAAAGACCCCCGGGCGGTGGTGCATCACTGGCAGGCCATTTATCGGCACGCTTTCTACCGGGGTGGCCCCATCCTGACCAGTGCGTTGAGTGGCATCGACCATGCGCTGTGGGACATCAAAGGCAAGCTGTTGAATGTGCCGGTTTATGAACTGCTCGGTGGCCCCACCCGCGACCGCGTTCGGGTGTATGGGCGGGCAAGCAATGCCGAAGAAATCAAAAAGCGCAAGGAGGAAGGCTACACGGTCATTAAAACCAGTATTGCTAAAAAGAACCCGGCCAACATTATCGAACATCCACGATTCATTCAGTATGCCGCCGATAATTTTGCCTCGTTACGGCAAGCTGGGGGCGACGATATGGACATTGGCATTGATTTTC
>JAYVAP010000515.1:0-5964 GCA_043750915.1 Spirosoma sp.
GGGGTGGGTTCGGTTTTCATCGTCGCGCTCGTGTCTTCGTTCATTGGGGCGGTCACCTGTGTGCAAACGGCCTACAACCTTTCCAATCCGTTCGTTCCCAAAAACATTATTGCGCTCATTGTCCGCGACAGCACCATTCTGGAACTGGCTCCCACCATCACCTGCATCGTGCTGGCCGGTAAGGTGGGCTCCAACATTGCCGGTGAACTGGGCACCATGCGCATTACCGAACAAATTGACGCGCTGGAAGTAATGGGCATCAACTCCAGCTCCTACCTGATCCTGCCAAAGCTGATTGCGTCGCTGCTGATGTTTCCGCTGCTGGTGATCCTGGCCGGCTTTCTGTCTATTCTGGGTGGCTACATTGCCGGAACCCTGGCGGGCGTTATCTCGCCGGAAGAGTATGTTTCGGGTCTTCGCTACGAGTACAAACCATTTGGGGTGGCTTTTGCCCTTATCAAAACAACGGCTTTCGCTTTTTTGGTATCGAGCATTTCGGCGTTTCAGGGCTATAATGTGCAGGGTGGCGCACTCGAAGTAGGCAGCGCGTCGACCTCGGCGGTCACCAACAGCTGCATCGCCATCGTTGCCGCCGACTTCGTTCTGACGCAGCTACTGCTTACCTAACAAGCCAGTGGGCACGCAGAATCAGTACTGATTTTTTTGTCGCGCCAAAATATTATACCCGCACGCCCGTTCCCGTAATTGCTTTCAGGCTTAACGAGAAACAATGATCGAAATCAAAAACATAACCAAGACGTTCAACGACCGGCAGGTACTGTATAGCATCGACGGCTCGTTTAACCCCGGCGAAACAAGCCTCATTATTGGGGGCAGCGGCACGGGCAAAAGCGTTTTGCTGAAGTGCATGATTGGCTTGGTCCAGCCCGACGAGGGCGAGGTGCTCTACGATGGGCGCAATTTTCTGACCACCGACGAAGACGGACGCAAGACCATCCGGCGCGAAATGGGTGTGCTTTTCCAGGGATCGGCCCTGTTCGACTCCAAAACGGTGCTCGAAAATGTTCGCTTCCCGCTCGACATGCTCACCAACCAGACCGAAAGCGAGAAAATGGACCAGGCGCAGGAATGTCTCAAACGTGTTGGGCTGGCGGAGGCCGCCAGCCGAATGCCCTCCGAAATTAGTGGCGGCATGAAAAAACGGGTTGGCATTGCCAGAGCCATCGTCCTGAATCCCAAGTACCTGTTTTGCGATGAGCCCAACTCCGGCCTCGACCCGCTCACGTCGATTAAAATCGATCAGCTTATCCAGGAGATTACCAGCGAGTTCAAAATTACGACCGTCGTTATCACCCACGACATGAACTCGATGATGGAAATTGGCGAAAAAATTATGTTTCTGTATGAAGGCAAAAAGCTGTGGGAGGGCAGCAGTGCCACCCTCACCCAGTCGGACGTGATCGAATTGAACGAATTTATTTTTGCCAGTAAGTTGATCCGCGACCTCAAAAAGTAATCAGAATCGCAACCGGATGCCTGCCAGAAAGTTTCGGCCGGCCTGCGGGTAATAGCCATTATCGGCCACAACCCTGCCTCCCGAAAGATAGGCGTAGGTGTAGCCGTTCGATTCATATAGCTCGTTCAGCACGTTGTTGAGCAGCATCGTAAACGTGATTTCCCGGGCAAATTTTGGTTTCAGGGTATAAATAACCCGGATGTCGTTGGTGAAGTAGGCATCCAATTGCCGGCTCCCGTTCGATGTATTATCTAAATACTGCTTCCCCACGTATTTCGACAACAGGGCCAGTTCCAGCCCTTTGGCGGGCGTAAACTGTAGCTGCGACCCACTGATAAGCGCGGGCGAAAACGAAATATCAGTTTCCCGGTAGGATCGGCTTTCCTGATTGCCCGTATCGAAATCGTCCAGATACTCCGTGAAGTTTTTGACCTTGTTGCGGCTAACGGTGGCGTTCACATTCCAGTGGAGATTTTTGGCGAGCCTCAGCCCGGCTTCCAGTTCCAGCCCGGCCCGATAACTCACCGGAATATTGACCCGGTTGGCGGCCCCCACGTCGTTCAATTGCCCCGACAGCACCAATTGATTCCGGTAATTCATCACGTAGGCATTGACCGAAAAAGCCAGCCGGGTAGTCTGGCGTTTATAGCCTGCTTCGTAGTCGATAAGCCGCTCGGCGTTGGGGCGGCTGGCCGGTGTCGACTGCGTATAGTCGTTGCGGTTGGGTTCGCGGTGGCCCACCCCCACCGATGCGTAGGCCGTGTTGCGGTCGTTGATAACGTAGGTCAGGCCCGCTTTAGGGTTAAAAAACGTTAGGTTAGCCGTTTGCTGCACATTTGTCAGTTGACTGTTGAAGCCCAGAAACGAGTAGCCAACCGTTCGCAGCTGCAGGTCGGCAAAGCCGTTGAGTTTAGCACTAAACTGATAAAACGCTTTAGCATACAAGTTAACATCCGTTTTGGTGGCGTTGTCGTCGTAATACCGGCTGCGGATGTTGGTGTTACCGGCCACCCGCGCCCAAATAATTTCGCCGAAGTGGGCACCTTTATACTGGTTCCAGCCCCCGCCGATGTTGGCTGTCAGCTTACCGAAACCCGTGTAATCGAGCGAAAAAACCGTACCATAATAATCGTTGTCCAACCAACGGCGCCGGACAATATCGGTCCGTTTGACAACCGAATCGCCAATGGTAACCGGCAGCAGGCCATAGTTGCTGAACAAATCATCGGGCCGGTATTGCTCGTAGTAGCCTTTGCCTTTGGTATAGAAAAACGACGTATTCAGCCGCCACTGTCGGTTCAGTTCGTGCGAAGCAATCAGCTGGTAATTATCCTGCTGGTAGTTGTCGGTTTCATTTTCGTAGGTGTAGGGGTTGAAAGTCCGGTTGGTTTTGCGCATCGATTCCGGCACCCCGCCCCACGACTGATAGGTACGTTCCTGCCCCGAAAACACGTTGAGCCGCACAAAACTCCGGTGCGTGTAGTAGCCACCCGACAGGTAAAACGATTTCAGGTCCGAAAACGCCCGGTCAATGTAGCCGTTAGAATAGATTTTCGAGAGCCGGGCATCGAGCACGAAATGGTTCGGTGTGGTGCCCGCCTTTAGCAAACCCGTTCCGGCCAGCAGGTTCACTTTTCGCGTTCCGAATGAACCCGCCGACAGGTTTGTTTCGGCGTAGGGATTGGCCTCCAGCTTGTTGGTCTGAATATTGACCGATGCCCCAAACGCGCCCGCTCCGTTGGTGGAGGTGCCCACGCCCCGCTGAATCTGGATGCTGCTCACCGACGAGGCAAAGTCCGGCATGTTCACAAAAAATGTTCCCTGCGACTCCGCATCGTTGTAGGGAATACCATTGAGCGTTACGTTCACCCGCGTTGCATCGGACCCGCGAATGCGAATACCCGTGTAGCCAATACCTGCGCCCGCGTCGGAGGTGGTGACGATGGAAGGTGTAAAGTTGAGGAGTTGTGGAATATCCGGCCCCAGATTGAGTTTGTCGAGTTCCCGGCGCGACACATCGGTGTAGGCAATGGCCGATTTCTGGTTGGCCCGCGTGGCACTCACCACCACCTCATCAACCACAATGGACAATTTTTTCAGGCGCACCGGCAATACGGTGTTCTGGGTCAGGTTCAGGGGTTGGGTCTGGGATTCGTAGCCCAGCCGCGAAATACGCAGCAGCACCGGGCCGGGTTTCATGTTCGTGAACCGGAAGGCACCACTGGCATCGGCAAATGTACCGCTGTAGGTGCCCTCAATGGTGATGGCGGTGCCGGGCAAGGGGTTGCCCGGTAAGGGGTTGCCCGACGAGGACGAATCGGCATCACGAATGGTGCCGGAGATGGACAATTGCGCCCAGGCGGGTGCTGCCGATAGCCACAGCAGGGCAATCAGGCGGATAAAGTAGACCGTCGTTTTTTTCATGATGAAAAAAGTATGACGATAGGCAAGGGGCCAATACTACCTTCGGTTGAACAATAAGTAAACGTGTTATGTAAGCCAGTTCCCTTCCCGGCATTACCCGGGCAGGTTCAATGGGTATAATCTCAGCCCGTTGTATTGGGGCACCCCTCAGAAAGATTAGCGGGACAAATCTACGCTCTTCTTAGAAAGTTTTGACCGGTATGCTTTTTCACCCGGACAAATAGTTCTAATTTTGCAATCCAAATTGCAAAAGCATGAGCAAGAAGAACACCGGATTGGATTTTTTAGAAGACCCGGACGCATTAGAGAATAAGCTGGAAGATGTCGGCGATTTTTTCCAGCAAAACCGGAACATCGTACTGGGTATAGTTGGCGGCATTGTGCTGCTGATTGCCGGTTTCTTTGGCTACCGTGCCTACGTGGCCGGGCAGGATCAGACAGCACAGGTCGAACTGTTTCCGTCGGTCTATCAACTCGAAGCCGACTCGCTCAAAAAAGCCCTCAATGGTGATGGTAAAACGCCCGGCTTTCTGGCCGTTTCCGCCAACTACGGCTCCACCCCCGGCGGTAACTTAGCTGAGTTTTATGCCGGCGTGGCCCTGCTGCGGCAGCGTAAGTACGACGAAGCCATTGAGCACCTGAAGCAGTTTAGCGCGTCGGATTTGCTGGTGCAGGCCCGTGCCTATGCGCTGATTGGGGATGCCTACATGGAAAAGAAAACCTACGACGAAGCCGCTAACTACTACCAGAAAGCCGCCGACTATAAGACCAATAAGTTTTTTACGCCCGGCTACCTCCTGAAATTGGCCATTGCCTATGAGCAGGCCAAACAGAACGACAAAGCCATCAGTACCTACAACGACATTATTGAAAAATACGCTCAGTCGGCAGAAGCACTGACGGCCAAAAAGTACAAAGCAGTGCTCGAAGCAGCCGTCGGCGAGTCGTAAGCGTATCTGAACTCAGCAATACAGCAAAGGACAAAGCCAAACCGGGTTTTGTCCTTTTTTTATAGGTGGTCCGGTTGGCGTAGGTCAGGACAAAAACAGCCGGAACCCGCATCTCTCTGTCAAACCGAACGGCCGTCATGCCATACTGCCAAACAAAGAAAACACATGTCTTCAGCCCATAAAAACCTCAGCGATTTCTCCACGACTGCGCTGCCCGACATCAGCCATCGCCGGTTCGTTATCCTGGTTTCGGAGTGGAACCCCGACGTTACCGAAGCCCTCTATAACGGTGCCTATCAAACCCTCATCCAGCATGGTGCCAGGCCCGACCATATTGTTCGGGGCAACGTACCGGGGAGTTATGAATTATCCGTGGGTGCCTTGTGGTTCGCCCAGCGCGACAGTGTCGACGCGGTTATTGCCCTGGGCTGTGTTATTCAGGGCGAAACCAAACATAACGACTATATCAACCACGCCGTGGCGCAGGGCCTGACCCAGGTTGGCCTAAAAACCGGCAAACCCATTATTTTTGGTGTGCTAACGCCCAACAACCAGCAACAGGCCCTCGACCGGGCAGGCGGCAAGCATGGCAACAAAGGCGACGAAGCCGCTATGACGGCCATTAAAATGCTGGGGCTGCAAAAATTGGTGTATTCATTTCAATTCAAATAAGCACTGTTATCTACTTGTAAATCAGTACTTTACCCGTTATCATGCACATCTGGAAATTTGGTGGTACCTCCGTTGGCAAGCCCGAACGGATGCAGTCTATCCGCACGCTCATCACGAGCGACAACACCCGTAAAATCGTTGTTCTGTCGGCACTCTCGGGCACCACAAATGCGTTGCTGACTATTGGCGAATCGCTCAAAACAAACGATACGGCCAGCGCGACGGCAAAAATTGATCTCCTCAAGGCGCATTACGATGGCTTTGTCGGCCAACTATACAAAACCGCCGGTGGCCGCGCTGCCGGGCAAGGGGCCGTGGACACTGAGTTTTCGTTTATCCGGTCGTTGATGGGCATCAAACCGTTTACGGCCCGGCAGGAGAAGGAATTAGTGGCCGAAGGTGAGTTGCTGAGCACGCAGCTTTTTCAGGCTTATTTGGCCG
>JAYVAP010000516.1:0-2991 GCA_043750915.1 Spirosoma sp.
GGCCTTTTGGTCCGAGGGTTACTTTAACGGCGTCGGCCAGTGTGTCAACGCCTTTTTTGATGCGCTCCCGCGCTTCTGTGTCAAAAAATATTTTCTTAGCCATTGCTTTGGAAAATTATGAGAGTTATAAATGATGAACTACGGATGAAAATGAATCTGATGTCTGTTTTTTCGTGAAAAACGGGCATTTGCATCGGCGGGCCGATGGATCATTGGGCATCCATAATTAATTTAAAGGACGGCGAAAATGTCTGATTCGCGCATGATGAGGTACTCTTTGCCTTCTATGGTGATTTCTGTACCGGCATACTTACCGTACAGGACCGTGTCGCCCACCTGAACTGTCATTGGCTCGTCTTTTTTGCCCGTTCCAACGGCAATTACCGTTCCGCGCTGTGGCTTTTCTTTGGCCGTATCGGGGATGATAATGCCAAAGGAGGTTTTTTCTTCGGCCGGAGCGGCTTCAACCAGCACGCGGTCGGCAATTGGTTTCACGTTTACTTTAACGCTTTCCATTTCTGCTACCATGATAATGAGATGATTAAGGTTATTAACTATTTGTGTACGCATAGCACACGACACCAACGCCCTGCCAATTACTGTGCCAATGCGTGGGACTGTCAAAATTTCAGGCTTTCACCTGACATACTGCCGTTTTCCTAAACAGGCGCACGCCCTTTCGGTGTTTTGGCAATTAACCAAATGATAATTTGGCAAACCGCTCATTATTCATTAAGTTGACCGGGCAAAACAGGGCCGGACCGGCTTTTTAAGCGCATGAAAAAACTACAACCTGACTGGTTTACGCAAAACTGGCTCGATGCGGAGTACCAGAAGTATGTCGTGATGGCATACCTGCAAGCCGTCGGGCAGAACTTTGGGGCTGACAAACTATGCCCCGATCTGCCCGACCTGCGCAGCCATTATGCCGATGGTGTTCGTTTTGCGCGGGACAAAGACCGCCTGGCGGCTGCCTTTCCCAAGCGGGTGCAGGCGATAACGGGGCCACCTCCCAAAATCGAATACCGGTCGGAGGTAACAGAACCCGCTTTTCTGACCGAGATGGATGAGATCATGGCCTTTGCGCTGCCGCGCTTTCAGGCCATGCTCACCGAAGGGCAGCAACGTTGGGCCGACATTGCCGGGTCGCTGAGGCTGGCACCGGTAGGGCTGATGCCGCTGCACCCCCAGGAAGGCTACCTGCTGCTTTGTGCCACCAACCAATCCGAAGCGCAGGTATACCACTTTTCGCTGACCCTCTATTCTGATCAGGAACCGGGCGGGCGGCTGGTGCAATTCCGGTTTGTGGAGGCCGTGCGCACGAGTTTGGTCAACACTTTCGAGGCCATCAAACTCGACCTCATCCGCCGGTATCGCCAGTTGCCCAACCCCGCCACCTACCGCTTAGAAACCGCCCGCACCTTCCCCGTGCAGGAAACGCTGCTGCCCATTGCCCGGCAGTTGCTGGCCCAGGCCGTGGCCTGACTTCAGCGGGGTTTTTGCGTACGCCAGCAGTCAAAGTCTGACGTACGCAAAAAAGGCTCTGGCGCGTTGCCAGAGCCTTTTTTGTTCAGAACCCACGTGCTTATTTTTTGGGTGCCGGTGCGCCGGGTGTAGCGGCACCGGGTGCCGGTGTGCCGGGAGCAGCCGCGCCGGGCATCTGGGTAGGAGCAGCCGCGCCGGGCAGCGTTTGGGTTTGCGCCCGGTCGACGTTGGCACTGTTGATGCCCGTTACCTGATTGCGGTCGATGAGGATGTAGGTTGACAGCGACAGCACCATAATGCTGATGCCAAGCCCCCAGGTGATTTGCTCGAGCAAGTCGGTTGTTTTTTTAACGCCCATCAACTGATTGGACCCCAAGCCCCCCAACTCACCGGTTAGGCCACCGCCTTTGGAGTTTTGAACAAGCACCACAAGAATCAGCAGGACCGCGATAATGCAAATGAGGACAATAATTGTCGTTACCATGAAAAAAAGACTAAATAGTTGATTTGGGTATTTTTCAGGATGGCACGAACGCTAAATCACGCCGTTGTGGTGTTCGTGCCGTTTGTCAATTCACTGATTTTGGCCGCAAAGTACGCCTTTTTTTCGGGATTTTTGGCCATTAGTTTCTCGTAAATCTCACGGGCTTTGTCGGGCTTGCCCTGTTTCTCGAGAATTTTGGCAAAACTTTCCGTCACAAACCCGCCCCCGGATGGTTTGTGGCGTTTGGCTAAATCCTCCTGATCGAGGGGTTCGCCGGGTTTGGCACGCACGGGCGGAATGCGCGGTTCTTTCCGAATAAAACTGTCGATCAGGTCCAGCTGCCGCTGTCGTTCTATATCGGCCGCAGATGCAGCGGGCAACGCAGCAGGCCCGGAAATTTGCACCAGATCGTTTTGCAGGTTGCTTTCCAGCAGCGTAGGATCGTCCGCTATCAGCCGGTCGCTGACCGCTTCTGAAAGAGGTGGCTGCGCGTTGGCCGGGTCGGGCAGGCGCAACAGGGATAGACCCGGAAAATGACTACCCACGCCCGTTTTGGACTTAAACAGGGCGTAACTCTCGTGCTGATAGTCGTCGGGAATGGGCACGTGCCGGGCCGAGAGTTCGTTGAGTTTCATGAGCAGGTTATCTGACCATTGAAACTCATTTTCGATCAGTTTGCGCAGGGCGTTCCGGCTCAGGGCATAGGCAGCCGCCTGCCGCACAAACGGCACTGCCTGGCCCTTGCCCTTCAGATGCACCGATGCCGCTTTGGCCGTTAGCGCATGCAGTGCGGGGCAATAGGGATAGGTTTGTCGGCTTTCCTGCAACTGCAAAAAGTCAGTAGCACTCAAATCGTCGGGGTGCGTGACCCAGTACGAAAAGGTTTCTTTATCGAGGAGTTGCATGTCGGTTGCGGAAAGAATAATAACGGGCGGGGCAGGCAAGTTGGTGAACAACAGGTTTGCCGAAGTCAGGCCAGTTGTCCCTGGCTGCTGCCGGTTCGTTGTTACGCTAAAATTACC
>JAYVAP010000517.1:0-5419 GCA_043750915.1 Spirosoma sp.
CGATCCTAAATGGGCCAGTTCGGCCCGTAGCCGGTCAATTTCCTGCACTAAAAACGCCACCCGCCGATCGAGTCGATCGTCGAGCGCGTCAAGAATAACCCGGTCGAAGATGAAAACCGGCAAAACCGGACGGCCACTTTTTAGGGCCTGGTGGAGCGCGGCATTATCGTGCAAACGCAGGTCGCGCCGGAGCCAGACAAGAGACAAAGGTTCAGCCATGGTAAATAGATTGTGGGAAATTAACCCCCCGATCCGGAAAAATGTTCGGGCACAAAAAACCCTGCCCGGCTTTTAGACCACGGGCAGGGTTTGGCATTATGAAAAACGACTACTGGGGTTGAAACCGGAGCCGAACCGTGTGCAGTTCGCCCGTATTATTGCCGTAGCCAGCTAACTTTTTGCCAGTCAGTTGTTTAATCAGGTTGGCATCAAGTTCCTCGTTTTGGCTAAACACCGCCAGCTGACACAGTTCGCTGTCGGTGTTTATGCGAAACTGGATCACCACTACGCCCGGCTGCTGAATGGACTTGAGCGCGTCGGGATAGGCTATGTAATTTGCCAGTTGCTTCTCAATAGTAGCTTTCGGCGATTTTGTTTTGCGTGGGCTTGTCGGCGTAGCGTAAGCTTGCGTCGCCAGGAAGCCTACCAGCATAAGGAGAAAAAGAGACTTTTTCATGACTTCAATCGGGTTAAAAATGAATGAATACCCACTATACCAAATACTCCGGAGAGCTACTCGGACTAATGTTACTTCAATATTACGCAAATGTTACGTAATTGTTAACAAACAGGTAATATTTATTTTTAACGGTATGTCATTACTTATCAATTTTTTGTGAAAACAGGGCAAAATATTCTAAAAAATAGGTTTATGGACTACAAAAAATATGCCCAACGCCATCATCACAAAATCTGCATGATCCGTCAGACGGCTCCTAATATTAACTAATTGTTAAACCATAAACCCTATCGGCCAAATTTCCGGGAACGAGTGGGTGCCAACGAGCACGAAAACCGGGCCTGTTCGCTGCCCGAAACACCGTTCTGCGACGGACAGAAGCAAAAAACCCACCCGGCGTTATCATCCGGGTGGGTTGGGTAATGTTCAGAATCGGGTGTTAGCCCACCGATTCCAGTTCGCGGCTGGTTTTGGTGCTGCGCGAACGGTCGGTATGCAATCGAAGCAACACGCGTTCTTTGATGCGCTGCCAGCGTTCGTAGAGTTTGGATTCTTTCAAAAAATTCCAGTTTTCTTTTTTGGTCTGCGCTGGCTTGTGCTCGTCGGGGTCGTAGAGCATACCCGTACAGAGGCAGTGTTTGCGGTTGGTGCGGGTCAGAATATCGAAATTGGCGCAGGTCTGACATCCTTTCCAGAAGGCTTCGTCGCCGGGCAGTTCGCTGAGTGTAACGGGTTGGTAGCCGAGGTCGGAGTTGATTTTCATCACGGCCAGGCTCGTGGTAATACCGATGATTTTGGCAGCCGGGAACATGGCCCGCGACAGTTCAAATGCTTTGGCTTTAATGCGGGTGGCAATGCCACTTTTGCGGTGTTCGGGCCGAACGATCAGGCCCGAGTTGGCTACAAACTTGCCGTGTCCCCACGTTTCGATATAGCAGAAACCTACCCAGTCGCCCGCCATCGTTGTGGCCACAATGGCCTTGCCTTCAAGCATTTTCTCCATCACATAAATGGGTGAGCGTTTGGCAATGCCCGTTCCCCGGGCTTTGGCACTCTCTTCCATTTCGTGGCAGATGGTTTCAGCCAGTTTCAGGTGGTTTTCGTTAGCAACCTGAACAATAAACTGATCGTTGACTATTTCGGGCGTTATCATTGGTGTTACCGGGGTGGCTGTGAAGCCACAAAATCAGAATAAAACGGATGTAGGATCCGGGCTGTTGTTGAAAATAAAAAGGGGGAATGGCCGAGAAGAGGTTGCCACGTAGGCAAGCGATACTATATAGTCCTTACGGACCTACGCCAGAAGGGCGTGGTATGAAAAAAGGTCGGTATGGAAACGAGCTTGACCATCAGTTGTTGCAGCAGAAACGCGGGCAATGTTCGGCAAATTATCCGGGTTGTGCAAGTAAGTAAACATATTTAGGGGCCGATAGTTCAGCAACCCGCAATTTCGCGGGCAGCTTGTCCGGCGCATCGGCAATTGGGGCGGCTTGTGTAGCTTGCACCGTTAACCCGCAACCCTCCGTCCATTATGCGCAATTTTCGCCGAACCCTCTACGGCATCCTGGAAATTTCGTCGGGCAAACGGCGGGGTGTGAGTTTGGTATTCAACCTCTCACTCATCACCATTATCACGCTGAACGCCATTGCCATTGTGCTGCACACGGTGCCCGACTATAGCCGGCGTTTTGCGGGGCTTTTCACCGACTTCGAACTATTTTCGGTGGGCTTTTTCACAATTGAATACGTACTCAGGGTTTGGGTCTGCGTGGAAAATGAAAAGTACCGGCACGGGTTATGGGGGCGGCTGCGATACGTGTTTTCTACGGCAGCGATCATCGATTTTCTGGCCATTTTCCCGTTCTACTTCACACTTTTCGCCACCGACCTGGCTATTGTCAGGATTCTGCGGCTGTTTCGGATTTTCCGGCTGTTTCGCATCTCGCGCTACTCCCATGCCTTCCGCATGATTCAGCGGGTAGTCACTGATAAAAAAGAGGAGCTGATCCTAAGCATGGCTTTTGTGGTGTTCATGCTCATCATTGTATCGAGCGTTATGTACTACGTGGAGCACCCGGCTCAATCCGACAAATTTTCCAGCATTCCGGCAACCATGTGGTGGGGCGTTAGTGCCATGACCACCGTTGGCTACGGCGACATCCACCCCATTACGCCCCTCGGGAAGTTTTTGGGCGGCATTGCAGCCATCATAGGCATTGGCTTGTTTGCCCTGCCAACGGGTATTTTAGTGTCGGGCTTTACCGAGCAAATCCGCAATCAGAAAGTCGCCGTTGTTCGGCGGTGCCCACATTGTGGAAAGGAGATTGGTAAGTAGTATGTGTACCTGCGGCCACGGCTCCAGCCCGGCCATAATTGGTGTGGTTATCGGATAGCCTGTTCCGTTTCAGCATCAAAAAAGTGGGCTTTGTCAATTGCCCAAAACAGAATCGTACCCTTGTTTTCGTTCATAACTGCATTGCCAGACAGGCGGGCAACGAACCGTTGTGTTTCGACCATAAAGTGAGCCAGCGTTTCGCTGCCCATGTGTTCAACGGCTTCAAAAACAGTAGGCTCATTGGGTGAATAATAAGGGCGTTCTGATGTTTCGACCCGTTCGGTCAGGTGTTCGGACCGGATGCCCAGCACTACAGCGCGACCGGCATAGGGCAACAGCGCAGTATGGTGAGCCGAGTCGTTTAGCTCGATTTGCACCGTGCCACCCGTGCTTTCAAAACATAACCCCGCCCCGACGGGCATGATTTTTCCGGGCAGGAAATTCATGGGCGGACTGCCAATAAACCCCGCCACAAAGCGGTTGGCAGGTTGGTTGTATATTGTCAGGGGGGTCTCGTGCTGCATGACTTCGCCGTTTCGCAGCACGACAATCCGGTCGCCGAGGGTCATGGCTTCGACCTGGTCGTGGGTCACATAGATCATTGTGGCCTGCAGGCTGCGGTGGAGCTTCTGGAGTTCGATGCGGGTTTGACCACGCAGTTTGGCATCGAGATTACTCAGCGGCTCATCGAACAAAAACACTTTTGGCTCCCGAACGATGGCCCGCCCAATGGCCACGCGCTGCCGCTGCCCGCCCGACATGTCTTTGGGTTTTCGGTCGAGCAGGGATTCTATTTCCAGGATTTGGGCCGCCTGCGTCACGCGCTGCCGGATTTCATCTTTTGGCATATTGCGCAGTTTCAGCCCAAACGCCATGTTTTCAAAAACAGTCATGTGCGGGTAAAGGGCATAGTTTTGGAACACCATGGCAATGTCGCGGTCTTTGGGCGCAAGGTCGTTGATGCGCTGCCCGTTGAGGAGCAGTTCGCCGTTGGTGATGGTTTCCAGCCCGGCAATCATCCGCAGCAGCGTTGACTTACCACAGCCGCTTGGCCCCACCAGCACCACAAACTCGCGGTCTTTTACGTCGATGCTCACATCGCGGATCACCGTCGGCCCGCCCGCGTAGGTTTTGGCAATGTGTTTCAGGATTACTTCAGCCATAAGGTTTAAACACGGAGACACGGAGGAAAACACAGAGGACACGGAGTCTTAGTTATCTCCCTGTTTTTCTCTGTGCTCTCTGTGTTTTCCTCCGTGTCTCCGTGTTTAAATTTTCATTTGAGTTTACGCAAAACATCCGGGTATTGTTCTAACCGCTGAAACGCCCAGAGCGATTCGATGGTGGATTCGGCCCCGGCGTTGCGGTTTACAGCCGCATTGGGGCCAATCCCGTCGTAGCCCCGGCCGGTGGCACGGTCATACATAACGGCGTTGGCAGGGTTTTTACCCAGAAACCAGCCCGCAAACTGCACCGCCATTTCGGCATAGCGGGCATCTTTGGTTTGGTCGTAGGCTTCGAGCGCGGCCCACACCATAGGCCGGACTCCGTAGGCAATCTGCGAAAACTTGTTGCTGGCAATTGCTTTCACGTTGTTGCCAGATTGCTCCACAACGAACGATTCGAGCAACCCTTCGCGGAGCAGATAGGGATAAAAATTATCGATTTCGAGCCGGGCTGCGGCCTGCCACGCGGGTTTGTTCAGTAGTTTGCCAACGCGAAGCAAGGCGTAAGCCTGGTCGCTGGCGTAGGCGTGCCAGGTATTCTCGAAGCTCAAAATCGCCCCGTAAGGATACTGTCCCGAGCCGCCGTATTGCATGGCTATAATACCCTCGCCCAGTAACTCCATCATTTTCAGAACGTTGTCATTGGGCGTTAGTTGCTGCACATTGGCCAGACTCAGCAGCATAATGGCGGCCTGGTCGGAGCCGGAGCCAAACGGAAGCCATTTGGGTACTTTGATGCCTTTCACAAACGTAAACTCCTCCCGCCGGTTGCCAAAATCGCGGAGCATGAGCGTCGTCAGTTTCTGGGTAGCGGCCCCAATGCGTCCGGCCAGCACCGGATCGGCTTTCTGGTAGTACGGATACACTTCGCTGAGGTGCCACATGGCCCGCCACGACCAGAAGTTTGGCTCGGCAACGCTTGTTTTAAAGGTTTTGTTGATGAGCCGGTCAGGCCACAAAAAATTATAGAAATACCCCGCGTTGGCCTCCCCTCCGTCCGACTGAAGCTGTAGCACAAACTCGGTCATAGCCCGGAGCTTAGCCTGCTTGTCGGTACTGCTGGCGAGGTCGGGTTCATGGAGCAGCAGCAAAGCCGCCCGCGACACGTCGTCTACGCACGTAAAGCCTTCGTCGGCATCGGTCACTAAGCGATAGTCGGGGGCTTCGCTGTAGATAGCC
>JAYVAP010000518.1:0-8888 GCA_043750915.1 Spirosoma sp.
AGCCGGGGGCCATCCAGCCGGGGGCCATCCAGCCGGGGGCCATCCAGCCGGGGGCGAAAGTCGGCACTCAGGTCGATCACGGCAACATCGTCCGACACCTCGTGCTGGGCCATAAACGTGGCCGAAGCCCCGTGGCCGGAACACAGAAAAATAGCATCCAGCCCTGCCTGCCGGAGCAGCCGGGCAGGGTCTTCGCCCGAGAAAGTCAGGTCCGTATCGCCCAGCAAATCGGTATGCGTGGTCCAGACGGGTTTGCCAGCCTGGCTTTTACTGTGAACAAATACGATGGTCACAAAGGGGTGGTTGAGCAAAATGCGCAGCAGTTCGCCACCCGTGTAGCCCGCCCCGCCGATGATGCCGATATTGATTGTAGTCATGTGTGTTTGATAAACGGGTAAGAAAACAACATCGTCTGCTGCCGCTACGGTTCGATACCGGGCATTTGCCCCGGCCGTCCGACAGTGGTGCAAAACCAGGCGATTGCCTGGTCAATCACCGACTGATCGAAGTTGGTAACGTATTCACTCAGCAAGCCGGGCCGATTGAGCGTCAACGATTTACTGAATGCGTGATTGTGCAGCACCAGCGTCGGCTGACTTCCAATGGGGAAGAACTGAATCCCCTGCCCGTTATTCTGGAACGATACGGTTGGACAACCTATGCAGCACAGATGCGTTGGCAGGGAGTCGAGCGTAAATGCGGCCAGTGCCTGTTCGCTCAAACCGGCAATGTCTTCCAGCCTGAGCTTACCTACTGCCGAAACCAGCCGCCTGGCGTGGGCGGGATTTTCCTGCCTGACCTTTTCGCAGAGTTCCGTCGTGAACGGAAGCTGCCCCACAAACACCAGCGGCCCGCCAGACTCGCGCAGTGCCTGCCCGGCCAGCGTAGCCCAGAAATCGATGGAGAGCATGCGCACGGGATCGCCCGATTCGGGACAGATCAACACCGGTTTGTTTACCGGAACCGGCCCGTCGAGCCGTGCCCAAATCTCTTCGGGCGTTTGGGCCGGGTGAAAAAAATACGGAACCACGGCCCGCAGATCGGCATCGATACCCAATGGCCGGAGCAGTTGCAGGATCAGTTCAAAGTTATGCGTTTCATCATCAGGCATAAAAAACTCATCGTCGAGCAACCCACCAAAGCCCCGCGTACCAAAACCGATCTTCCGTTTTACCTGTAGATGCGGCAGCATGAAAAGCATGGGTGCCGACGAAAACCGAATGTCTATGGAATAATCATACACGGTATGGCGCAACGTGTCGATAGCCGACCGAATCGACCGGCCGAATGTCTGCCATTTCTGCCAACGCGACATGGCCCGGCGGTTGGTATTAACGTGGTCGAGGTGGATGACCCGGTTGATGTGTGGATTGTCTTTCCAGATGGGGTCGCACCAGCTACCTGCCAGCACATCGATGCGGGCCTGGGGAAAACGCGCACGAATCAGTGGAAAAGTGTAGGTCAGGATCAGCGCGTCGCCGAGGTGCCCCGAACTCATCAGCAAAATTGCCGGAGCCGCGTCGTTCACGGCCCCGTAGTTTCGCCGGCGGTAAGTTCCCCGCGCATACCGATCCACCACAACGTCGAGCAGTTGCAGCGGGTAGGCGATGCTGCGGGGTGCGCAGTATTTCCGGTACTTACCGATCACTGATTGTTAATTTTCTCGTAAATCATGACCTGATTGGACGCTATCTTCGAGAAACCCCGCACATCGTCGCCGGTCCAGGCGTTGTTCATCTCGCCGTAGCTGCCGAAAACGGGCGACATCAGATCGTGATCCGATTCGATGCCCAGCAGCTGAAACCGGTAGGGAGCCAGCAACACGTGAACCCGGCCCGACACGTGCTGTTGCGTATCGGCCAGAAACGTTTCGATGTTGCGCATCACCGGGTCCATAAACTGCCCTTCGTGGAGCATGGTGCCATACCAGTTGGCCAGCTGGTCTTTCCAGTAGAGCTGCCATTTGGCCAGCACGTGCTTTTCGAGCAGGTGGTGGGCTTTGATCAGAATCAGCGGGGCCGGTGCCTCAAAACCAACCCGCCCTTTGATGCCAATGATGGTATCGCCCACGTGAATGTCGCGCCCGATACCAAACGGACCGGCCAGTTCGGTCAGCCGGCGGATGGCCTCAACGGGGTTTTCGAAGTGCTCATCGCCATGCATCGAACTCCGTATTCCTTTTATTTCGCCGTGCTGAAAAGTCAGCGTAATGGTTTCGGGTTCGGACCCGGTCATGGGCGTTGGCCAGGCCGACTCGGGCAAAAACTGATCGGACGTGAGCGTTTCCTTTCCGCCAACCGAGGTACCCCACAGGCCTTTGTTGATGGAATAAGCGGCTTTGTGCCATTCCTGCTCCACGCCTTTAGCCTTGAGGTATTCAATTTCGGCCTCCCGCGAGAGTTTCAGGTCGCGGATGGGCGTGATGATCTCCGCATCGGGGATGATGATGCGAAACGCCATATCGAACCGTACCTGATCGTTGCCCGCACCGGTGCTGCCGTGGGCAATGGCCGACGCGCCGATCTGGCGGGCGTATTCGGCGGCTGCGATGGCCTGAAAAATACGTTCGGCACTCACGCACAGCGGATAAGTATTGTTTTTCAGCACGTTACCGAACACCAGAAACTTCAGGCACTGCTGGTAATAGTCGTCGGTTTTTGTGACGGTATGGTGCGATTTCACGCCCAGCGAGTAGGCCCGCGCTTCGATGACGTTCAGCTCATCATCCGAAAAGCCGCCCGTATCGACCAGCACCGAATGCACCTCCATGCCCCGATCTTCGGACAGGTATTTAACGCAGAAGGAGGTATCCAGACCTCCGCTAAAGGCAAGCACTACTTTTTTTGACGACATCGGGCAACGGTAAATGGTGAAGGATGAACAAACGACAACGGGCAAAGCCGGGCTGACCAGCGTGCCCATTAACAGTTTGACGGAACAAATATCGGGGTTTTCTGGATAGGGCCGGGCCTGGCAGGCAGCAATAATGGGGGGCGTATGTTTGATTTCGTTGAAAACTACTGTACTTTAGTACCCGATAGCCCACCCTCAAGATGTCTGCAACAGGAAAAGTCACCCGAAATAGTAAGTCCGGTACCAGGTCTGACCATGAGCAAGTTGAAGGCGAAGCTGATTATGGCATCCAACTTTTCTGCCCATGCTATAATTGGACAAAAATATTTATCTTTCTAATATGGATACCAACAACTTTATAACCGTCGACAAAGAAGTAATGGAGGGGACGACCTGTGTTCCGGGGAACACAAGTACCGATGGAAACCCTTTTTAATCATTTAGAACAAGGGATTTCCATTAACGAATTTCTGGATGATTCCCCAACGGTGACTAAAGAGCAGGTGATAGGCGTATTGGATGTGTCCATTAAATTTATTGCCCCTAAAAATGCTGCGCAACTTCATGAAGTGCTTCGGCAGATGAAAATCTGACGAAGCGGTTGAAACAAGATTTTTCAACTCATGAAATTGACACGGTTCGTGACAAAAGTTGAAATAGCATCAAAAATGGTGAACTTCCAAAAGTTCACCATTTTAATTTTACCGTCATTACAAAGTTAGGCTGACTTTGAATTTATATAATTTTAATTAACATCGATTCCACACAAACGAAATACTGTTTTTTTTAATCTCTACAAATCCCCGACTTTAAGAGCAGTTTTATGACGACACGTTTAACAGAATTACTCAAAATAAATTACCCCATAATTCAGGCTCCAATTGGAAGTGCAACAACGCCTGAGTTAGCTTCATCAGTATCTAATTCGGGTGGACTTGGCACACTGGCGTTATCCTGGAAAGACCCCGAATCAACAAGGGAGTTTATACGAAAAACAAAGAAACTTACGGATAAGCCATTTGCCGTAAATCTTGTTTTGGACTTCGAGCAAGCGGAAAGGGTGAAAATTTGCATAGAAGAGAAGGTACCTATTGTCTCCTTTTTTTGGGGCGACTCTTCCCCATTTATTGGTGAACTTAAAAAGAATAACGTTCTTGTTTGTCAGACAGTGGGTAATGCTTCGGAGGCAGCGCAATATGAACAAAAGGGAGTCGATTTCGTAATTGCGCAGGGCTGGGAAGCGGGCGGGCATATTTGGGGAACCGTTGCAATATCGGTACTCATTCCTTCTATTGTGGACAAAATAAAAATTCCAGTTGTAGCGGCAGGTGGCGTTGCAGACGGTAGAGGGATTTTAGCAGCACTTAGTCTTGGTGCTGATGGCGTTTGTATGGGAACAAGATTTTTAATGTCGAAAGAAGCAAATGTCGATCCACTTTATCAAAAATTAATAGCCAATGCCAGTGAAAACGATACAGCCTATGCGCATCGGTTATTTAACATAGGTTGGGACAATGCCCCGCACCGAATAATCAGGAACAGTACAGCAATACAATGGGAAAACGCGGGTAAACCCGATATTGGAAATAGACCAAATGAAAATGAAGTAATAGCGTATAAGCAAAATGGACAGGAAATTCTAAGATACAGTGACGATGGACCTATCCTGGGGACTACCGGTAATCTTGAAGCGTTGGCCTTGTATGCCGGACAGACTGTTGGTCTAATTTCTAACATTAAAACTGCGTCTCAGATAATGGCAGAATTAGTGGATGATTTACAATCTGAGTTTCATAAACTACAAAAAACACTGACTGGAGAAATAAAAACTGTTTGAAACATGACATTTACAATTTTATTCTATAATCATGTCATGCCTTTAGCATTTTTGGAGAAAGCCCTGTTTCACAGCAATACCAGCAAACTGCCCGGCAGCACCCGCACCTCGGCCCGGCCCGAAGGCAGCGTCAGCGGCTCACCATCGGCATGAATCAGCAGCGGGCCGCTGGCCTGCACAGTGGCACGAGTGATGGAACGACCTTGCCAATAGGCCGACTGGTCGATGCTTTTGTTGAACAGCCGCCACGCCAGCATCCCCGCTACCCGCACCGGAAACGGCCGCATTTCGCACTGCTCCAAACGTCCGTCGGCAATATTAGCCGTTGGGGCCATCCAGGCATTGTTGCCAAACTGACCCGCGTTGGCAAACGTCAGTGAAAACAGTTCTTTTGCTGCTGCGCCATTGATTAAAAATTGTTCAGGCTGGTAAGTTTGAAACGCCTGAAATGTCGTGCGGAGGTAGGTGGGCAGGCCGCGCACGGGCTGCTGCGCAAAGGCGTGCGCCACGCAGGCCTCGAACCCCAGGCCCGCCGTGCAAAAAAACGGATGCTCGTTGATTTCGGCACTATCGATCACCACCGGCCGGCCGCTCAATGCTTGCTCAACGGCTTTTTGGGGATTAAGCGGAATACCCAGGTGCCGCGCCAGGCCATTGCCCGACCCAATGGGCACAATGCCCAGGGCCGTTGCCGACCGCCGGAGTGCCCGGGCCGTTTCGTTGATGGTGCCATCGCCCCCAATGGCCAGCACACGGCCCATTCCCTGGGCCAGGGCCGCCGTGGCGAGTTCGGTGGCGTGGCCGGGGTGCGTAGTCAGCACGGCATCGGCCGCGTAGCCCAGTGTGTTGGCCCGGCGCAGGAAAAAATCGCGCAGGTGGGATTTCTGCGCAGCGGTAGTGGTGCCCGACAGCGGGTTGATGATGGCCAGAACGGCCGGACGTGTTGTCACTCAGGAGAAGAAAATGAAAAGAAGCACGATAAAAACAAGAATAAACACGTAATACCAGCCGTCGGAAAAGATGTACGGCTTGTAGTCGTTGTAGAATTTTCGAATCTGGTTCATAGGCTTATAACGGCTTTCCCCACCACCCGGCGTTCCATCAGGTCGCGCAGGGCCTGGGGGGCCTGGGCCAGCGAATACGTTTTGTAGATGTGCTGTTTGAGCTGTCCGGCCGCAATCCACGCCAGAATCTGCTCAAAGTTATGCCGGCTCGCTTGGGGTTCGCGCTGCGCAAAGGCCCCCCAGAACACGCCCATGATAGATGCCCCCTTGAGCAGGGCCAGGTTGAGTGGTATGCTGGGAATGTTTCCCCCCGCAAACCCAACGACCAGGTACCGTCCTTTCCAGGCCAGCGACCGGATGGCGGGTTCGGCAAAGCGGTCGCCCACGGGATCATACACAACATCGACACCCTGGCCAGCGGTGAGCTGTTTGATGCGGTCGCGGAGGTCTTCGGTGGTGTAGTTGATGGTTTCGGCGGCGCCCATGTCGCGGCAAACGGCCAATTTCTCGTCGGTAGATGCCGCTGCAATCACCCGCGCACCCATCAGCACGCCCAGCTGCACGGCGGCCAGCCCCACGCCCCCGGCCGCCCCCATCACCAGCAGCGTTTGGGGTCCGTTGCCCCCGTCGGGCTGGAGATTGGCGCGGTCTTTGAGGGCGTGATAAGAAGTGCCATAAGTATACATGGTGGAGGCAGCCGTTACAAAGTCCATGCCATCGGGCATGAGCAGTGTGCTGGCTGCGCTGGCCACCACCTCCTCGGCAAAACCGCCGTGGCCGGTCATGGAAAAAACCTTGTCGCCGGGCTTCAGGTGTTCTACGCCCGCGCCCACCTCCATGATTGTGCCCGACACTTCGCCACCGGGCGAGAACGGGAACGGTGGTTTAAACTGGTATTTCCCTTCGATGATGAGCGTGTCAGGAAAGTTGACACCACAGGCACGGACCCGGATAACCACCTGACCTTCAATGGCTTTAGGGCTGGGCACATCGGTGAAAACAAGTTGTTCGGGTGGCCCGAAAGCCGGGCAGATGATTGCTTTCATAGATCGTGTTTCGTCAACGGGTAAAGGACACCAACCGGTTGGCAACCCGCTGGCCCGGTTATTAAAACTATGGCAATTTAAGGGAGACATGCCATTAGGTGCCAACTTTTGACGTTATTCGATCCGAAAATCAATTTATTCTTACCTAAAACGCCATTCATCCCCATGAAACTTATCTTTACCGGGCTGTTTCTTTGTCTATTGACCGGCCCCGCGCTCAGTCAGCAGCGTGCCCCCGACCGCCAGGCCATTCTGGCGGTGCTCCAACGCCAGACCGACGACTGGAACGCGGGAAAGGTCGATAAATTCATGGCCGGTTACTGGCCCTCCGACTCGCTGACATTTGTAGGCAAAAATGGCATCACCTACGGCTACCAGCCTACCCTGGCCAACTACAAAAAGCGATATCCCGACCGGAAATCGATGGGGACGCTCAAATTCGATATTCTCCAGCTGGATTTCCCGGCACCCAATGTTGCCTATGTCATTGGCCGCTGGCACCTGACGCGGCCCGAAGTTGGCGATGTAGGCGGTCATTTCACACTTTTGTGGCGCAAAATCAAAAAACGCTGGGTCATTGTCAGCGACCATTCCAGTTAATGTAAGGCCTGAGGGCGTGGCTGGCAGGTTGGCCGACACGCCCTCAGCGTTTTACCTTTTCGGGCGTTAACAAAGGAGGTTCCTTCGTTGACAGCCGCTCGCGGAGGTCAGTAACGGGTTTTTCGAAGTACTTGAACAGGAGCGTCGACAGCACCAGCACCAGCCCCCAAAACAGCCCTACTTTCAGCCAGCCAACGGCGCGTGATGTAGTGGAAATCCGCTCCACAATCGTCAGCATAATGGGTGTCAGGTTGAGCAGATACATGGAGTAGGAAATCAGGCTAACGTGCGTGATGGCCTGAACAAGGCCAAACCGGCTCCACACGCCCGATGCCGTCCGCCAGCCGTCCATATAGGGCATCAGCAACGTCATACTCAGACCAATGCACAGAAAATAAACGGTGCGTTTATAAAAAACATAGGCGGAAGACAAACCCGCTTCGGCGTAGATATGGAGCACGTAGATGGATGCCGAAAAAGCCACCAGCCCGGTCAGCAGCAGCCCCAGCAACAACCCACCGCGACGCAGCCGGTCGCTGGCCCAGCGGTCGGGAAAATACTGCTTCAGATAGGCCGCCAAAACGCCGTAGCTGATCGCATCCAAGCGGGTCAGCACGATGCCCCGGTAGCCGAGTTCGCCCGCCGAAATGGGCACCTGAAGGGCCATCACCAACCGATAGGCGTTTGAGCCGATTATGACAAACAGGATCATGGCCAGTACAATTCGCCGGCGCGGCCAGTGGCCCGACAACAGCGAATGCAATGCCCAGAGCACAACCGGAAGCGTCAGGTATGACCACTCTTCGATGGCCAGGCTCCAGGTTTCGGGGAAAAAGCCGACGAGTTCCCGGGCGAAGTTCTGGAGAAAAAAAAAGTAGCCGAGCAGCGTTTGGCGGGGCGGCAGCGTGTGGTGCAAACCGCTCCGCCACGCCCGCAGGAGAGCCGTCACGATCAGGCCCGTCAAGACTAAGTAATAGGCGGGCAGGGTACGAAACCACCGGCGCGTCCAGAAGTTAAACAGCAGCTTACGGTCGAAGCCGCCGTTTTTTTCGTAGGACCGGATCAGGATACCGCCAATCAGAAAGCCGCTCAGCACGAAAAACAACTCCACCCCATCGGGCAGCAGATAGTGCCAGAAAGCCCCGCTATAATACGGGCCGAGGGCAATCGAAGCGTGCGAGTCGACAACAATCAGGATGGCAATGGCCCGCATCACATCCAGCCCGAAAACGCGCTTCGGATGCATACCCAACGAAAATAACTTGTGTACCATAACGGCCACGAAGGTAAGGCAGGCGGGCGAATTATGAATGACAACGGATTGCCGATGCCGTTATAAATTGACGGGCCAACCCGTTCGCGGTGTACAATTTATGCCCGCAACACCGAACTTTGCGCCGGCCAATGCACCTAGCATAGGCGGCAGTTCATCGTTAATCATTCTCCGCTCCTATGCCTTCCAATTTTGCGGCCGGTGCCGTTCACCGCTATGCCTTCCGATTTTCGCAGGCCGACGTTATCGACTTTGCCCGCGTCACGGGCGACAAC
>JAYVAP010000519.1:0-2659 GCA_043750915.1 Spirosoma sp.
ACCGGTACTAGAACCATCGTTATATATCGCCCCGCCAGCTTGAGCCGAATTGTTCTGAAAGGTGCAGTTGCGAAACGTGGGATTGCACACCTGGAGGCCACCACCACCGCTGTTATAAACGCCCCCGCCAGCGTTGGTGGGAGCAGTACTACCATTGGCGTTGCCCCCCGTAATGACCACCCCATCCAGAATGGCCGTTGTGGTCAGGCCTGCCGGGTTGTTGATAACGTGGTAGGCGTTGTCGGTGTTGACCCCTGGTGTGCCAATATCACCACTCAGGGTCGTGCTGGAGGGGGTCGTCAGGTTGATGGCCGGGCGTTGGGCAAGGACGGTTTCGGTGCCCACAAAGCCGCCGTAGATAGCTACCCAATTCTTCATGGCAAAGCTGATGGTGCGGTTGGTGCCAGCGGTGGGTTTGTAGGTTCCGCTGGCTACCCAGATTTCGGTCAGGTTGCTCAAACAGCTGCCGTAGGTCAGGGCTGCCTGTAGATCGGTGAAGGCATCGCTCCACGATAGACCCGTGTTGGCCCCTGTGGCCCCGGCCTTCACATACAGCCGCGCGGGGGTAAGTGAGCCCGAAGCCTGGTACTCGACCGCGCCCATATCGATGGTGGTGCCGAAAATACGGGGGTTACCAACCAGGTCGGTGGGGATGGTGTTGGCAGCATTGCTGCCCGCGTTGATAGCCAGGGCACAGGCGTTGAGGGCTACCGAGGCAAGCGACGCAAAGGGCGAAGTAATAGTGGTTCTATTGTTAGACCCTACATAGCCCGTCACGGTGTTATCAAATAAACTGTAGCTGGCCGTGATCGTGACCGCCATAACCGGAAAATTGCCAATCGTGTTGGCTCCGCCATTACCCCACAGCACACAGTTGGTCAGCACCGAGCTGCTGCCGACAAAATAACTATTGCTATATATCGCCCCGCCACCGTTGGAAGCGGTATTGCCCTGAAACGAGCAATTGGTCAGCACTGGGCTACTGCCAACGTTATACATCGCCCCGCCCTCTATAGCCGAATTGCCCTGAAAGGTGCAGTTGGTCAGCACCGGGCTGCTGTTGCCAGCAGAAGAACCATCGTTATACATCGCGCCCCCGCCACGTATACCCGGACCGCCAAACTCATTA
The DNA here is from genome assembly GCA_043750915.1 of Spirosoma sp. Lineage (GTDB taxonomy): Bacteria > Bacteroidota > Bacteroidia > Cytophagales > Spirosomataceae > Spirosoma. The sequence continues at coordinate 1,130 of JAYVAP010000519.1, forward strand.
CTCGTGGTATTGTTCTGAAAGTTGCAGTTGCGAAACGTGGGGCTGCACACCTGGCCGCTCCCACTGCCATTGTTATACACGCCCCCGCCACCGGTAACGGGAAGGGTTCGAAGAAAATCACTACCGGTGTTACCCTCCTTAATGACTACCCCATCCAGCAGGGCAGTATTGTCTATGCCAGAGGGGTTAGAGATAACGTGGCGAGAGTTGTCGGTGTTGACCCCTGGTGTGCCAATATCACCACTCAGGGTCGTGCTGGAGGGGGTCGTCAGGTTGATGGCCGGGCGTTGGGCAAGAGCGGTTTCGGTGCCCACAAAGCCCCCGTAGATGGCCACCCCGTTCTTCATGACGAAGCTGATGGTGCGGTTGGTGTTGCCAGTGCGGCCGGGTAGATAGTTCCCGGCGGCCAGCCAGACCTGGTCGTTAGTGAGGGTGTTGCTGCCCTCAATCATCGCCTGCAAATCGCCACTGGCGTTGGCCCACGAAGTGCCGGTTCCCGTGCCGCTGGCCGTTGGCTTTACATAGCGGATGGTCTGGGCTTGTAAAGAGGTCTGGCTACTGAGCCCACCCAGGGTGAGCAAGAGTAAAAGAAGACGAAAGAGGGAGTACTTTTTCATACTGGAAACAGGAATGATGGTGGACCGATTTGGAGCCGCATCTGCCCCCAAAAGTACACGACACCATCATTGAGCCGCTAACACTCTCGTTACATTCGATACCACTTTGGTAACATTTTGCCAAAAAAGCCCGGAAATCCGGGCTTTTTTGGTGGTCATTCTGACCTATAAGCTTTTTCTTTAGAAGAAAGCGTCTGCGTTCAGGTAGCTGAAGAAGGCTTCTTTCCCCACTGCGAGGGTAGTACTCCGTACCGTTCCTGAAACACTCTGGCGAAGTACGATAGGTTGTCGAACCCGACCGCATAGGCCACCTGGGTTACGCTCTGGTCGCCCGCCTGTAGTAGTTGAGTAGCCTGCGTTAGTCGGATGTGGCGGATAAAATCGGAGGGAGTTGTATTGGCCAGGGCTTTGAGCTTTCGGTGAAGTTGCACCCGGCTCATGTTAACGGCTTCAGACAGCGTCTCAACCGATAGGGCGGCATCATTGTCGAGCTGCCCCATCACCACAGCGGTGAGCCGGTCTAGGAACTGTTGCTCCGCTGCGAGACGAACGGGGGTCGGTTCTGTCCGTTCGAGGATAGCGGGACCTTCGGGCATCACCAGGGTAAAACGCCGGTACAGACGTTGGCGCTGCTCAACCAGGTTGCGCACCCGCGCCTGAATCTCGGCCCGGTTGAAGGGTTTAGTCAGGTAGTCGTCGGCCCCTAGTTCGAAGCCCTCGATGCGGTTCTCGACGGTAGCCTTGGCCGTCAACATCACCACCGGAATATGACTGGTGGCTTCCCCGCTTTTGAGGGCCTTACAAAAGCCAAAACCATCGAGCCGGGGCATCATCAAATCGCAGACCACCACGTTGGGCAGGCTGGCCGTGGCTTTCTCCAGACCATCCTGTCCGTCTACCGCTTCTATAATGT
>JAYVAP010000520.1:0-4696 GCA_043750915.1 Spirosoma sp.
GGCCGCATAACGGTGGGTCACAGTGGTGGCCTGCCGGGTTTTGGCAGTCAGTGGCGCATACTGCCCGACTACGGCGTTGGCGTGGTGGCCTGCGGAAACCTGACCTACGCGGGGCTGGGCGGTGTTAACTCGGCGGTACTCGACACACTGGTATCGATGGGCGGGCTACAACCGCGTAGGCTGCCCGTATCGACCGTGCTGGCCCGGCGCAAAGCCGAACTCCTGCGCCTGCTGCCCAACTGGACCAACGCGGAACGCAGCGGTATCTTCGCCGAAAACTTCTTTCCCGATCAGTCTGCCGAGGTGCGCCGACAGGCAACACAAGCGTTGTTTGATAAAGCCGGTGCCATCAAAAAAGTTGGCGATCTGATACCCGAAAACCAGTTACGCGGTCATTTTGTGCTGGAAGGCGAACAGGCCGACATCGACGTATTTTTCACACTCACCCCCGAAAATCCCGCCCTGATTCAGCAATTAGATATTCGGGAAGTGGCAAAAAAATAAACGGCATGAAAACGACAACCATGGCATTCGGTCTGTTGCTGACTTTAGGTGGGCACATAACCAGTGCCCAGACTATTGAGCAGACGCTGACAAAAATGGGCATTACGCTGACGGTACCCGCCAAACCGTTGGGCAACTACGTAAAAGCCGTTAGAACGGGCAACCTGGTTTTTCTGGCCGGCCACCTACCAACCCGGCCCGGCGGCACGCCCATTGCCGGTAAACTTGGCAAAGACCTAACCGTGGAGCAGGGCTACGATGCCGCCCGGCAAGCGACTATTTCCCTGCTCTCGACCCTGAAAGGCGAGTTGGGCGATCTGAGCCGCGTTCGCCGGATTGTGAAAGTAACGGGCTTCGTCAACGCGGCACCCGACTTTCTGGATCAACCCGGCGTTATCAATGGCTGCTCCGATCTGCTGGTTGCTTTGTTTGGCGAGCGGGGCAAACACGCCCGTTCGGTGGTGGGTGTGGCCGCCCTGCCGTTGAACTGCGCCGTGGAAATTGAGCTGGTGGCGGAGGTGGAATAGCGGCTACTGTTTCCGTCGCCGGTAAAAAACAAAGCCGTTTTCTTCACCGGTTCGCTGCACGTCGGGCAGGGAATCGAGGGGAGTAGGTGCCGTGGTGCTTTTGCGGATGAACAGCACATCTTTGTCGATGCGTCCATGCAGCAGCCAGTTGTTGTTGTAATAATTTGGGTTTGTTACGGGCGGTTTTTGGGTATAAAAAAATGGGCCGTAACTCCGGTAGCCATAGGCTTTCACATAGACGTTTTGGCCCTGCGCCCGCTCGAAAAAGCGCATGGCGGCTCCCTGCGAGATGCCTTCGATGCGGCCAATGAAAAACCACAGCGTTAGGGTCATAAACACGGCCATACCGCCAAAAAGCGCAACCGTGGCGCGGGCAGGCTGGCGGTGGCCAAACCACCAGATGACCAGCACCAGCAGCAGTAGCAACCACACAGCCGGCAGGGCTTCCCAACCCGTCCAGCGAATAGCCGCATCTAAGTTACCCTGCGTAAATGCGTCCTGATCGGCCCAGACTTTAACCAAATCCATGCGCTGCGCCAGCATGGGTGCCGCCCCAATGGCCACCACAAAAATGCCCCCAATCCCGATTAGGCCCGCCCGAAGCCAGTTGCTGAACTTAATTTTTCGTTCTTCAAGCTGCGTCAGCGTCAGGGCCGCCAGGTAGGTAAGCGGGAAATAACACAGGGACGAGTAATGCACGATTTTGGACTGCACCACGCTGAACAGGATGAGCACTACCCAGAACAGGATGAGCATCCACCGGCGGAATTCCCGCTGGTAATTTCGCTCGATAAACAGCGGGGCAAAAGCCCGGATGGCAAAAACCGATGCTGGAAAACAACCCACCAGCAAAATAACAAAATGATAGCCCGGAAAACCGCCGTGCCCTGCGTCGGGCGTGCGGAAGAGCCGTACATTGTATATCAGAAATTCGCGCACAAAGGCAGGACCGTGCAGATAGGTTTCCAGCCCGCCCCAGACCAGCACCGGCACCGATGCGGCCAGCGAGAAGCCGATGAACTGCCCCGGCGAAATAAACCACCGAAAACGGTTCAGCAGCCAGTATACCAGCACCACCATGCCTACAATCAGGTAAGCCACCGGCCCTTTTGTGAGCATGGCCAGCCCCAGCATAAACCCACCCGTGAGCAGATAGGTAGCAACCGGCTTCGGCGTAAGCACGGGCGTGGTCAGGCGTTCGCGCTTCCAGGCGGCAAAGATCAGGTTGACCAGCCCAATGAAAATAAACAGATTAAAAAACGGGTCGATGATGCCGGACCGGAAATACAGATGGGGCGTTACCGATCCCAGATAAGCCAGCGACCACAGCAGCCCGAAACGATGCCCCTGGAGTTTATGACCCAGGTGATACAGATAAACCAGCGTAATGACCCCACAAATGGCATTGGGCAGCCGGGCCGCAAATGCGTTGGTGCCGAAGAGATTCATCAGAGCCGACTGCATCCAGAAAAACAACGGGGGCTTCTCAAAAAATGGCTGATAGTCAATGTGAACGCGCAGATAATCGCCCAAAACCACCATCTCCCGCGAACATTCGGCAAAGTTTATTTCGTCCCAGTCGAACAACCGGACACCCCCCAGAAATGGGATAAAAAATAAGGCACCCAAACCGGCCAGCAATAGAGAATAGACGAGTTTTTGATTCATATCGTTTTTTTTAAACGCTGAGATAGCCCCGCAAATCGCCACTCCTCCGTGTTTAGCCACGCGTTTCAACACAATTCCCGCACAGTTCCCGCAAAAGTAGCCTAAAAAAAGATTGCGGGGGATTCCCGATATTCGCGCCGACTTTATAGCCCGACACGCATGCTCCAGAATCACGACTTCACCGCCCTGCCGGCCTACGCCCAGCTCCAGGCCCATTATGAAACCCTCCAAGACCGTCACCTGCGCGATTTATTTACCGATTCGCCTGACCGGTTCGATGTCTTCACGCGCCGGTTTGAGGATATCCTGCTCGACTTCTCCAAAAACCGCATTACGGCCGAAACACTGAGCCTACTCCTCCAATTGGCCCAACAGGCCGGCCTGACCGACGCGATTGGCAAAATGTTCTCGGGCGATGTTATCAACCAAACCGAAGGCCGCGCCGTGCTGCATGTGGCCCTGCGCAACCGGGCCAACACGCCCATGCGGGTGGATGGGCAGGATGTAATGCCCGAGGTCAACGCCGTGCTGGACCGGATGAAGTCGTTTACCGAACGCCTGCGGTCGGGGGCCTGGACGGGCTACACCGGGGCGGCCATCACGGACGTTGTCAACATCGGCATCGGCGGTTCCGACCTTGGCCCCGTCATGGTCACCGAAGCCCTCAAACCCTATGCCGACGACAAGAAGCTGCGCGTTCATTTTGTCTCGAACATCGACGGGGTTCATATCTACGAAACACTGCAAACCGTGCGGCCCGAGACCACGCTTTTCCTGATTGCCTCCAAGACCTTTACCACCCAGGAGACCATGACCAACGCCCAAACTGCCCGGCAATGGTTTCTGGACAATGGCGGTTCGGAGGGCGATATTGCCAAACACTTCGCGGCCCTATCGACCAACCGGCAGGCCGTTGAAACCTTTGGCATCAACCCCGACAACATGTTTGGTTTCTGGGATTGGGTGGGCGGGCGGTATTCGCTGTGGTCGGCCATCGGACTGTCCATTGCGCTCTATATTGGCTTCGATAATTTTGAGGAGCTGCTGGCGGGCGGTCATGCCATGGACGAGCACTTCCGCCACACGCCCCCCGAGCAGAACCTGCCGGTCGTGCTGGCGTTGATGGGTATCTGGTACAACAACTTCTTCGACGCGCAAACGCAGGCTATCCTGCCCTACGATCAGTATATGCACCGCTTTGCGGCTTATTTTCAGCAGGGCGACATGGAAAGCAACGGCAAATCGGTCGACAGGAACGAAAAACCCGTTGATTATCAGACGGGACCTGTTATCTGGGGCGAACCCGGCACCAACGGGCAGCACGCGTTTTATCAGTTAATCCATCAGGGAACCAAACTCATCCCCTGCGATTTTCTGGCCCCGGCCATCAGCCAGCGGCCCATTGGCGCGCATCATACCATTCTGATGGCCAACTACTTTGCGCAAACCGAAGCCCTGATGAATGGCAAAACTGAAGCTGAAGCCGCCGACGAACTGCGCCGGGCGGGCAAAACCGAAGCCGAAATTAAGGCCCTGGCTCCGTTCAAAGCGTTTCCAGGCAACCGCCCCACCAATTCGATCTTGTTCAAGAAACTCACGCCCCGCACGCTGGGAAGTCTGATTGCGCTCTACGAACACAAGATATTCACGCAGGGCGTAATCTGGAACATCTTCAGCTTCGACCAGTGGGGCGTGGAGTTGGGCAAGCAGTTAGCCAGCCGCATTTTGCCCGAACTACAAAACAATGCGCCTGTGAATACACACGATAGTTCGACCAATGGATTGATAAATGCATTCAAGATCATGCAAAACGGGTAGCATAAACCCAAAACTGGCCGGTAGCGACGCACTTTACTGCTCAGATTAAAATTTAGCCAAAATTGGAATAATCAAAAACAATCCCTCCCAAGAGCCTGTTAATGGGGTGTACTCTACCCTGCTAAAATAGAGCAACAATTAAAAGGAAATTGGATATTTGTAGTGTCTAACGCTCCAAA
>JAYVAP010000521.1:0-2137 GCA_043750915.1 Spirosoma sp.
CCCCTTTTGGTAGTTTCTTCAACCGGGGTCAGGGTAGTGGCGGAGGTCAACGGCAGCGCGTTCGGCGCGGGTCTGATTTGCGCATCAAACTAAAACTGAATCTACAGGAAATAGCGAACGGAGCTGAGAAAAAAATCAAAGTAAAACGGCACGTTACCTGTACTACCTGCAATGGAAACGGCTCTAAAAATGGCACGGCTGTTCAGACTTGTACAACCTGTGGCGGAGCCGGCCAAACCCGCAAAGTGGTTAATACTATGCTGGGGCAAATGGTCTCAACCAGTACCTGCCAAACCTGCAACGGCGAAGGCAAAATTGTGACCGACCGTTGCGAAACCTGCTTTGGCGAGGGCCGAATTTTGGAAGAGGACGTAATCCCAATCAAAATTCCGGCGGGCGTTGCCGAAGGAATGCAGCTATCTGTGACAGGCAAAGGAAACGTGCCTCCGCGCGGGGGCGTGGCCGGCGACCTGCTCATTGTGGTGGAAGAAGAAGAAGATGCCGACCTCAAACGCGACGGTCACAATGTAGTTTTCGATCTGCACGTAACCTTCCCCGACGCGGCTCTCGGCACAAGCGTGGAGGTGCCAACCATCGACGGACGTGCCCGCATCACCCTCGAACCCGGCACCCAAAGTGGCAAGATTCTCAGGCTTAAAGGCAAGGGAATCAAGGAGTTAAATGGCTACGGGCGCGGTGACCAACTCATTCACGTGAACGTTTGGACTCCCCGGACGCTGTCGAGTGACGAGCGGACAATGCTTGAAAAGCTAGAGCAGTCACCCAACTTTCAGCCCAAACCCAATAAAGGCGACAAAGGCTTCTTTGAAAAAATGAAAGATTTCTTTCACGGGTAAGAATATTTATTGTAAATTAAGCTACAACATAAAAGCCCCGCCTGTAAATTGGTGGGGCTTTTATGTTGTAAAACAGGGTTTTTTCTATCTTTACAGAACAGAACTTATCCCCGTATTATGGCAACCATCGCGCTTACGATCAACGGCAAAAAGCACACGCTCAATACCGACCCTCAAATGCCCCTGCTTTGGGCCATTCGGGATGTTATCGGGCTGAAAGGCACCAAATTTGGTTGTGGCATGGCGCAGTGTGGCTCCTGCACGGTTCATGTCAACGGCGTGGCAACCCGGTCGTGTGTGACACCCGTTTCGACGGTGGCCAACAAAAAAATTGTAACTATCGAGGGCATCGGCACCGAAGCCAATCTCCACGCTGTGCAACAAGCCTGGATTGACGAACAAGTTCCGCAATGCGGCTACTGTCAGTCGGGGCAAATTATGAGCGCGGTTGCCCTACTCAAAACCCGACCCAATCCCACCGATGCCGACATCGACTCGGCCATGCAGGGTAATCTGTGTCGGTGCGGCACCTATGCCCGCGTCCGCAAAGCCATTCACCGGGCCGCCTACCTGGGCAAACCCACAGCGACAACGGGGAAATAAAAAAATGCGTGTTGCGTAATGCATAATCCATTTTGTTGATTTGGATGTCTTTATCATACAGAACAAAATCATATGTTTGTTTAATGAATTTTAACTGCTACTTTTCGTTGCCTTTTTGCCGGTATCCCGTCTAAATAATTACTTAGTCAACAAAACGTTCTATCCAGTAGTAACCTGTTTTGGAGCTATATTTTTTACACGTTCTGGCCTGCGAACCCGCCGAAAAGTGCATATATGAAACATATTGTTTTATTGATTCTATTTTTTTGTAGCATATTGGCTTATGGGCGGCATCCGTTAACGCCCCGAACGGCTACCTGGTCGTCGATGTACGACCAGCTCCGATTATCGAAAGTCGGTCTGTCGCGCCTGGCTTTTGAATATGCTTTGGTAGGTATCCAAAAAATGGACAAGCAGCCTGTCATTATCTCCATTGTTGACCTCAGTCAACCGTCAATCAACAAGCGGCTGTATGTAATTGACTTTGCAAACCAGAAATTACTGTTTCATACCTATGTAGCGCACGGGCGAAACTCCGGCGACCGCCTGGCCCGGCAGTTCTCCAACGAGGTGTCCTCGAATCAGTCGAGTTTGGGATTTTATAAAACGATGGGAGCCTACAAAGGCAAGAACGGCCTGTCGCTCAAGCTCAAAGGGTTGGAGCCGGGTATCAACTG
>JAYVAP010000522.1:0-2504 GCA_043750915.1 Spirosoma sp.
AATAAGCCTATTTCTTGTTCACCAAAAGGCCCGCCCGATACGTATCGGGCGGGCCTTTTGGTGAACAAGAAATAGGCTTATTTCTGAAACGACTTAAACACGTAATCCCAGAATGGCGACGAAACGCCGTAGTTGCTCTCCGGATTTTTGTAGTGGTGAACACTGTGATTGACCCACAACTGCTTAAAAAAGTTCTTGGGTGGCGCATAGGCGTGAACAATGAAATGCACAGCTAAGTAGCCAGAATAACCCACCAGAAAACCCGGGAAAAAGGCATACGCGGCTTCGCCCATCACCAGAAAAAACAACCCAAAAAAACCACCGGCCACAAAAATAGCCAGTGCCGGGGGCATGGCCAGCCGGGTTTTGTCTTTTGGGTATTCGTGGTGAATGCCATGAAAGTTATACTGAATTTTGGCGCGTTGGGGCGTTGTTGGGGCCAGGTGATAGAGGTAGCGGTGCAGCACATACTCAAACAGCGAGAACACCAACAGGCCCGTTATGAACAGGGCCGCAATGGTGCCCGTGCTCATGAGCGTGTAGGTGAACGCATACCAACCCAAAAACGCTGACAAAAATAGCCACATCGAAATCGGCACCAGAATATGCGTCCGCGAGAGGGCTTCTAAAACAGGGTTGTCAAATATTTGCTTCGTACCGGTGTGCTTGGGCCGGGTTTTGCCGTGACCGGCCATGGTTTGCAATCTTTCGGTAGTCGATTCCATAGAGAAAATACGTTGATGTACTATTTTGATCCAAATTTAAGACGAAGCCAGCAGCCGCCGACAGCCAGATGGCAAAGGGAGTTAACTATGTTTTGACAACCTCCAGTTGGTCGGAAAGTTTCTCTTTCATAGCTGCCAAATTCCCCGTCGGCACTTTCTGCCGGATAATCAGGCGCAGCGAGTTGCTGTAAGTCAGGTAATTAAACATCCAGTTAATAAAGATGGCCAGCCGGTTTTTTACGCCTACAATGGACATCAGGTGAACAAACAACCAGGTCAGCCACGCGAAAAATCCCTGAAACTTAAAAAATGGCAAATCAACCACGGCCAGGCCTCGCCCAATAGTAGCCATTGTGCCCAGATCGTGGTAGGTAAATTCCACGAGCGGTTCGTTACGCAGACGACGCAGCATATTCTTTGCCAGCAGTTTACCCTGCTGAATGGCAGGCTGCGCCACCTGTGGGTGACCGCTGGGCCATTTCTCTTCGGTCATCAGGGCCACATCGCCAATGGCGAAGATATCCGCGCAACCTAACACCTGACTGTATCGGTCGACCAGAATACGCCCCCCGCGCCCCAGCACCGTGGGCGGCAAACCCGCCAGCGGGCTGGCTTTAACACCAGCCGCCCAAATAAGGTTGTTGGTGCGCAGGGTGGAGCCATCGACCATGGTAACGGTGCGCCCGTCGAAATCCTTGACGCGGGTATTGAGCCTGACGGTGACACCCAGTTCCCGGAGGTATTCGAGCGAGTGCGTTTGCGACTGCACCGACATAGGCCCCAGGAGTTCGGCACCGGATTCGATCAGGAAAATATCCATCATTTTGAAGTCCAGTTCGGGATAGTCGCGGGGCAAAACGGTTTTGCGCATTTCGGCCAGCGTACCGCAGAGTTCAACGCCCGTTGGCCCGCCCCCCACCACCACCACATCCATCAGGCCCTCCCGCTCATCGGCGGTTTCAACGCTGAGGGCATCCTCAAAGTTTTGCAGCATCCGGTTGCGCAGGGCAATGGCTTCCGAAACGGATTTCATCGGCAGTGCCTTCTCGATGATATTCTGCTGGCCGAAAAAATTGGTATCGGTCCCGGTGGCAATCACTAAGTAATCGTAAGTAACGGGTCCCAGTTCGGTGTCGATGGTTTTGTCGTCGGGCCGCACACCGGTGACGCTCGTAACGCGGATATGCACGTTTGTCGCGTTGCTAAACACGGCCCGCAACGGAAACAAAATGGAATTTGCCTCCAGCCCGGCCGTAGCCACCTGGTAGTAAAGCGGCTGAAATTCGTGGTAGTTGTACCGGTTGATCAGCACGACCTGGAACTCTTTGCGGGCCGACAGTTTCCGGGCCAGTTGCAGCCCGCCAAAACCCGCGCCCACAATAACAACGCGCTTTCGATCCGTTTGGGGTACGTTTGGATTCATAGTTTTCGTTTCAGTTACCTGTCAAGGGCCAGTCGTTTATTCCGAGCGTCGTAGAAACAGTCTCTTATGGCCCAGCGGTTCAGGTTTGAGTGCTGGTTGTTGGGTGATAGTTATTGGCGGATGCCAATACGCGCTCGTAGTGGCTTTCGTAAAGCGGCAAGATACGGGATAACTCGAATTCTTTGGCCCGCAGCAGGGCGTTTCCCTTAAAAGTCGGCAAATGTTCGTCGTCTAAAACATACAGGGCGTTTTTAACCATGTCGGCCACATCGCCCACCGGACTCAGAAAACCCGTTACGCCCTGAATGTTCAGCTCGGGCAAACCACCGGCGTTGGACGTGATCAGGGGTACTTCG
>JAYVAP010000523.1:0-2697 GCA_043750915.1 Spirosoma sp.
GCAGGGTGTTAGGCTGTTCTGCTGCCATTATCTCTGCAAACCCATGATCTACAACCGGTATTTTCTTTTAGCACTGACGCTATTTGGCCTTATGCAAACATCCGACTCCAACGCCCAGCCCACTCCGCTCGATGCGGTAGCTGCGCCCCTGCAAACCTATTCGTTCCGGCTAAGGCCCGGTCAGGATTTAAAGAATGAGTTGGATAAATTAGTCAGGCAGGAGCGCATTGAAGCGGGGGCCATGCTCACGTGCGTGGGCAGTTTGACGGATGTATCCCTGCGGCTGGCTAATCAGGACGGGCCAAGCGTTTGGCAGGGGCATTTCGAGATTGTGTCGCTCGTGGGAACGCTGTCGGCCAGCGGGAGCCACCTGCATTTGGCCGTGTCTGACTCCACGGGCCGGACTATTGGCGGGCATTTGCTGGCAGGCTGTAAAATTTATACAACCGCCGAAATAGTCGTGGGTGTAATGACGGGTGTAACGTTTTCGCGGGAGCCGGACCCAACCTTTGGCTACCGGGAGTTGGTGGTGCGGAAGAAATTGAGGAAATAAAGGATAATAACCCAAAGAAGCCACTCCGGGAAGTGGCTTCTTTGGGTTGTCAGCGAAATCTAATTCCGTTTGCTGAGTTCATCGCGGATTTTGGCAGCCCGCTCATACTCTTCGTTGCCGAGGGCTTCGTCGAGCATCTTCTGTAATTCTTCAGCGGAGGAGTTTTTCAGCTGATCGCCAAACGAGCGCGAGGAGGGGCGGCTTGCTGAGCGGACTAATTCTTCCTGTTCCTCTTCACCCTCGCTGCCATTGGCCGTGATGCCCGCTTCAGAAAGAACGGATTCGTTGGTATAAATCGGCACATCGAACCGGATGCCAATGGCAATGGCATCGGAAGGCCGGGCATCAATGAAAGTTTCACGAACCCCGTCGAAACAAACAATTTTGGCGAAGAAAATGCCTTCGCGCAGGTCGGAGATCATGATTTCGCGAACCGTGAACTTGAATTGCTCGGCAAACTGCTTAAACAAGTCGTGTGTCATGGGCCGGTTTGGCACAATCTTCTCTATTTCTATGGCAATGGCCTGCGCTTCGAACATACCAATGATGATTGGTAACCGACGTTTGCCGTATTCTTCGCCTAACACCAGCGCAAACGAACCCGATTGCGATTGGCTGGGCGACAGCCCTAATATTTCCAGCTTAATTTTATCCACGGCGCAAAAATAAAACAAAAGTCAGCAAGTCGGTGAAATACCAGGCCAGGAAGTTTACCATAAACGCAAACTACTCACTGACCTGCTGACTCCCAGACTTATTGCAATGCCTGCACCGCTTTTGTCAGGCGGGGCAGCACCTCAAACACGTCGCCGACAATGCCATAGTCAGCCGATTTGAAAAACGGCGCGTCGGGGTCCTTGTTAATAACTACAATTACCTTCGAGGAGTTTACGCCCGCCAGGTGCTGAATGGCCCCCGAGATGCCGGCGGCAATGTAGAGATTAGGGCTTACTTTGATGCCCGTTTGCCCCACGTGCTCATGGTGGGGGCGCCAGTCCAGATCAGAAACCGGCTTGGAGCAGGCTGTGGCTGCGTGCAGGGCCTTAGCGAGGTCTTCGACAATACCCCAGTTTTCGGGACCTTTTAGCCCGCGACCCGCCGAAACAACCAGGTCGGCTTCGGGCAGGAGAATGTCGCCGGTTGCTTTTTCGGTTCTTTTCACCTGCACGGCAAAATCGGCATCGCTCAGTTGGGGCATGAAGTTTTTAACCGTTGCCGCAGCGTCGGTTTCTTCGGGCACGATGGTATTTTTCTTGATCGCCAGAATCTTCACATCGGCTTTGAGGTCGTTATAGGCAAAAGCCTTACCGGTGTAGATACTGCTTTTAACCCGAAAGCCGTTGGCCAGGTCAGGCAGCTCAACAACGTTGGCGGCAAGGCCTGCTTTGAGTTTACCGGCCAGTCGTGCGGTCATGGCATCGGCTAAGGACGATTTGGCCAGCACAATTACCTTAGCGTTTTCCTGCTGAGCCGCAGCGGCCACCACCGTAGCGTAGGCCATTCCATTGGGTTCATTAAGTTTACTGTCGGTGGCATGAAGCACGCTGGCCGCACCAAAGCGACCAGCCAGGGCGAGCTCGCTGTCGTCGGCGGCACCAACGATAACGGCGGTGGCCGATGTGCCCATCATAGCGGCAACCTTTGCGCCGTAGAAGATGGCTTCCTGCGACGATTTTTTGAGTTTACCTTCGTCTAATTCGGCAAATATGAGAACGGACATAATTCAGTTAACAGTTTAAGTGAGCAACCAGCCCTGCGCCTTTATCAGAAAATTCTTGCTTCGGGGGCTGATGGTCGATGGATGCGGGTTGCTGGCTGGTTTAAATGATTTTTGCTTCGGTGCGCAGGAGTTGAATCAGCATTTCGGCCTCTTCGGCTTTTATCATTCTAACGGCTCCGCGCGGGGGCGGCAGTTCGTAGGCACCCACGGCGGTGAGCGTTTCGGTGGTGGTGGGTTCTACCAGTTTAAGCGGCTTGGCCCGGGCACCCATGATGCCGCGCATATTCGGAATCTTCCACTCCGCAATCGGTTCCTGACAGCCCAGCACGAGCGGTAGTTTTGCTTCGAGGGTTTCCTTGCCGCCTTCGATCTCCCGGGTGATGCGGGCCGTGTCGCCGTCGATATCGAGCAGCATAACGGGGGA
>JAYVAP010000524.1:0-4904 GCA_043750915.1 Spirosoma sp.
CGCAGTCGGCGCGGGGCGTGTGGTTGTTGCCGGGCCAGACCATTACCCGACGGTACTCGTTCTAATACTGTCGGTCCGCTATTTTCTCAAATTCTCATCAACAATTTTGGCCGTTCGGGTGCTCACGGCCGACGTAATGAAGAAGCCGGCGGGTTGCCGTCCGTTTGGGTTCATATTACGGATGTTGGTGGGCACGTTGGCCGGGGGCGTGGCAAATAGCCCGCCGTTGGTGATCTGGGTGCGCAGTTCCTGCCAGAAATTGAATGCTTCGGGCGTTATCGAGGTCACATCGATTCTGACTACATCGTTGAGCGTATATAAACTGTCGGGGTTAGCCGACTGCCGGATGGGCCGGATAAACATCAGCCCGTCGGTGTCGGCACTGCCGCGAAACGAGCCATCCTGCGAAGTAATAATATCGCCGGGCTTATTTTGAAAGACCCCATTCCGGTAAAACTTGACGCGATAAAAATCGGCGGCACCGGCAATATCGCGGGCGTAAAACTCGGCCTGATATCCTTCCGTATTGGACACTGGATTGAGCTTTCTTTTCCTGAATATCAGCGAGTCGACCGGCGGAACGCGGTTCAGGCGGCTGCTGGCCCGGTACGAATCACCCTGGTAGGTAATACTCAGGCTGTAAGTACGGCCCACGCGCCCCAGCGTATCGGGGCGGGCGGCAGCGGATTGCCAAACATAAACGCCGTCATTATCCGGATCGGTGAAGGCAAACTGTTTGCCCATATTATCGGCCACGTTCACGGTGGCTCCCGTGGCGGCTGGTGGGGTGCTGTTGTCGAAATATGCCGCCGTTTTGGTGAGCCGAATCTGTTGCGGACCGGGCTGGTTGGTCAGGGTGGCTTCGACCGAGAGCTGAATGGGACCCGTGTCGAGTTTCGCGTCGATGACTGTTTCGCAGCTGTAAAGGGCAAGAGATGACAAAAGCGATATCGAAACGCCGAAGCGGAGCCAGATAAGTTGCGGTTTCATGGTTGTGGTGCCGCCCCTCCGGGTCGGCGATAAAAATATTCACTGCCAACCCGAGGGAAGGCACTACGTTAGAACTTAAAGTTATAGGTTATTGACGGGATCACCGTGGCAAAAACCGAATAGCGAACGGCCTGCGTTAGACGGGGATTGTCGGCATTGGGCTGAAAAAACACCGAAAAAGGATTCTTGCGGGCATACACATTATAAACCGAAAAAACCCAGTTATCGTCTTTGCGTTTGCCCGCCCGCTTGCGGCCCTGTAGGGTAGCGGCCAGGTCGAGCCGGTGGTAGGCCGGAATGCGGTAGTTGTTGCGTCCGCCAACAATAGGCGGGGTGTAATCCTCGAACTGAAAGCGGTTGGTTGGGAAAGTAGCGGGTGTGCCGCTGGCGAGGGTGAAGGTCGCCGAGAAGTTCCAGCGACTGGCCCGTGGCGGATCGATGAGCAGCACCGTGGTGAGGTTGTGCCGCCGGTCGAAACGAGCCGCAAACCAATCGCCGTTATTGATGCCCGCCACCTGCCGTTCGGTGCGGGCCAGGGTATAGCTGATCCAGCCGTTGACCACGCCCCGGTTCCGTTTCAGGTAAAACTCGGCCCCGTAAGTTCGGCCCTGGCCCGAAAGCAAATCGCCTTCCAGAAATTTATTCAGAATCAGACTCGCCCCGTCGATGTAATCAATCTGATTTTGTAACCGCTTGTAATACAGCTCCGCCGATGCTTCAAACTCGTTACCGCCCGGCCCGAAGTTCCGGAAATAACCACCCGCAATCTGATCAGCAATCTGCGGCTTGATGTTATTGGTCGAGGGTGTCCAAACGTCGAGCGGGGTGGAGGCCGTCGTGTTCGACACTAAGTGGATATACTGCGCCAGCCGGTTGTAGCTCAGCTTCAGCGAACTGCTGGCGTTCAGTTCGTATTTGGCGGCAAAGCGCGGCTCCAGATTCCCGTACGTTTTGATGTTCTCCCCCGATTTATAATTACGCGTAGCGGTTGGCAGCCGGCGTTGACCAGGCACGACATCGGTGGCGAAATCATAGGCCTGGCCGGGTCCAATGTAGTTATACAGCGAATAGCGCAGGCCGTACTGGAGCTGTAGTTTAGGCGAAACCTGTTGCTCATTGCCAATGTAGAGCGCGTTTTCGAGGCCGAATTTACTCTCCAGCCCAAACGTGCGCACGCTGCCTGCACTGGCGGCCGTGGCCGTGCCGGGCTGGAAATCGTGGAGAATGCTTTGCCCGCCAAATGTGATGGTGCTTTTGCCCAGAAAGAGCGTAAAATCAGGCTTAATGCTATAATCGACAATGCGCGAGTTGGTGCGAAAAAAGTCGCCCGAATTTTCGGGTTTCCGCTTCAGGTCAGAGTCGAGCGAGTAGTCGTAGTTGCTGTAATAGCCCGTGGTGTTCAGAAATAGTTTATCGCTGAAAACGTGGTTCCAGCGACCCGAAACGGTCGTGTTGCCCCAGTTGAAACCAAAATCCGCGCCAAACACATCGCGCCCGAAATAGCCCGACAGAAACACCGTATTTTTGTTGTTGATGCGGTAATTGGCTTTGGCGGTCAGGTCGTAGAAATAAAACTGCGACCCTTTCAGATCGCCCCGCAGAAACGGCTGCGCCAGCACATCGGCATACGACCGGCGACCGGCCACAATAAAAGAACCTTTCCCTTTGAAGAGTGGCCGCTCGTAGGACAATCGACTGAAAATCAGACCAATACCGCCGTTTAGTTCCGGCTTTTTGGCGTTGCCTTCTTTGAGACGAACATCCAGAATGGATGATATACGTCCGCCATATAGGGCCGGAATGCCGCCCTTCACCAATTTCACGTCTTTGACGGCATCGGGGTTGAAAACCGAGAAGAACCCGAACAGGTGCGACGAATTATAGATGGGGGCTTCGTCGAGCAGGACCAGATTCTGATCGATGCTGCCGCCCCGAACGTTGAAACCCGTGGCCCCCTCACCCACCGTCGATACGCCCGGCAACAGTTGAATGCTGCGCACCACATCCACCTCGCCCAGCAGTGCCGGAATCCGCTGCAACGTTTTCACGTCGATGCGGTTGACGCTCATTTCAATATTTTTGACGTTATCGTCCTCACGCGCTGCCGACACCACCACTTCCTGAAGCTGTTTGCCTTCTTCGGCCAGTTCAACGTCGAGCCGCAGGTTCTGGTCGGTCAGCGTAACGGATTTAGTCTGTTTCTGGTAGCCAACATACGTTATAACAACGTTATAATTTCCTGCCGTTACCGGCACCGCATAGAACCCGTAGTTGTTGGTAACGGCCCCTGTTCCGAGTTCTTTCACGTATACCGACACGCCAATCAGCCCCTCGCCATTGGCTACGTCTTTGATGTAGCCGCTGATGGTCAGTTTATCCTGCCGGGCGGGTTGGCTAAGCGTGTTTTGGCCAGTTTGCGCGCCCGCACCGGGAGCCGTGGCCAGCATCGCCAAAAGCCAGAGTAGCCCAGGAAGTATGTTATGTTTCATAAAGTTGTCAACAATTCTGATAACCGGCAGTTGGCCGCCGGGGTGGTAGTTGATTGACAACGCAAAAATACGTCTCTATAATTTCGGCAATGTTAAGATTTAAACAAAACGGGGATATTCCGGGCTGAGCGGTCGTTTTTTTAGGATAAAAACCATAAGCACCGCTGTTATAGAGATGCCGTTGCGGTATCAGAAGAAAAAAACAGCGTTATTTATCTGTCTTGTTTTTCGATAGCTTTTATTAATTTTTTGGCTTCGGCGAGATCCGTTTCCGGAAAACCCGTAGGCAGCGACTCCAGCAGGTGGGCCAGAATTTGGGCAATAATGAGCTGCTGGTTGGGGCGGTCGTCGCTCAGAATCACATACCAGGGGTTTTGTTTGGTGACCGTTGCGTTGATCGTATCTTCGTAGACACGCACGTAATCGGGCTGGCACTGCCGCTTCCCGAGCCTGCCCTACTGATTTCTGATAACAGGAATCAGCTTTTGGAGGGCGTTAAATCGGTCGATGTTGGGTTTGGGTTCGGTGATGGGTAGTTTTTTGATTTCGTCGATCAGGATGCGGCCCACCAGCAGGCGCATATTCTTTTTGTCGTCGGCCGGAATCACGTACCAGGGCGCGTGCGTGGTGGCGGTCGCGTTGATGGCCTCTTCGTAGGCTTGCTGGTACTGATCCCAGAAACCCCGTTCGGTAACGTCGCCCTCGTCGAATTTCCAGTTTTTGGACGGGTCCTCAATGCGGGCAATTAGCCGGTCGGCCTGTTCTTTTTTGGAAATGTGCAAAAAAAACTTAACCGTTGGAAAGCCGTTGTGGTGCAAAAATTTCTCCATGTCCCGAATGGCTTCGTAGCGGTCGCTGAAGAGTTTGTCCAGATCAGCGGTCGTTTTTTCGGGCAGCCGCTGACTTTTGGTCAGAATCTCGGGGTGAACTTTTGTCACCAGCACTTCCTCGTAATAAGAGCGGTTGAAAATACCGATGCTGCCGCGCTCGGGCAGTTCTCGCCAGCTGCGCCAGAGCCAGTCGTGTTCCAGTTCCTGCTCGGTGGGGCGTTTGAACGAATACACTTTCACGCCCACGGGGTTGGTGCCGGTAAACACATTTTTAATGGTGCCGTCCTTACCAGCCGCGTCCAGTGCCTGAAAAATTGTCAGCAGCCCATAGTGGTTGTGGGCATACATTTTGTCCTGCCACTGGTCGAGTTCGTCGGCCTGCTGGCGCAGCAGCGTTTCATAGTCTTCTTTCTTGTCGTAGAGATCGTCTACTTTAGTGGGTGCTTTTTCAATGTTGAACGGCTGGGTGCCGTCATAACGAAAACGGTTGGTATCGAGGTTTTTCACGGGGGTAGGGCGCAAACTTTACGCCAGCGGGTTATGTTAAGAATAAACTAACAACCAAAAACCAAACTAATGGTTGCATCTGCCCTTC
>JAYVAP010000525.1:0-3299 GCA_043750915.1 Spirosoma sp.
GTCATTAAAAGCGTAAATTTTGTCAGTGTCAATTTGTCAATCAACTAAATTTAGTACCATGAAAATCAAAATAATAGCAATAATGCTGTTGGCAAGTACGGCGGCTTACGCCCAGCTTCCCGAAAAAGGCGATTGGCTGATTGGCACCGATGTGGCCCGCCTGAGCATCCCAATCTCAAAACCAGGCATGGCAACACCCAGCACGGGTGAGTTAGCCCTGATGGGTGGCCTTTTTGTATCAAAGCGGGTTGTGCTGGGCATGTCCATACCGGTTACGTGGCAGTCATCACCGGGACTTCCGGGACTACCCAGCCTGCGCTCCAGGTCCCTGTCCTACGCATTGGTGCCGTTTGCCCGCTTTTATCTGACCGACACCCGAATCCGGCCCTACCTGGCCATGGGTGTCGGCTATTTATCTTCCCAGTATAAGTTTGGCCAAGACAAAGTGTCGCACGATGGCCTGACTTATAACGGCAACGTGGGCGTGGCTTATTTCATCAACCGGCACATGAGTTTGGATGCGGTAGCCAACATTACCGGACGGCCTAATCTGGCACAAAGAACGTTTTCTCCTGAACGGCAGAACCAACTGAACTTTCATCTCAGGTTCCAGATTTTTCTGGGTAAATAACGCAATTCAATCAGAACAACGCCAAAATTTTGATTTGCCAATCAGCTTTCGAGGTAATACTATTCCTGGCAAAAACAGTACAGAGAGGCAGCAATTTCCATTTTGGATTTTGAACGGTTTATTTCGCTATAACGGCAAGGGTAAATATCGGATTTAAAAGGCGTTCTCACCCATAAATTAATAGGAATGACCCGCTGTTTCCCTTTTTTGACGGGCTGATTTCCGTAGTGGGCTTTTGCTGAATCAGGCTGAACACCAGCGCAAACGACTGTTTCACCAAGAATACCGGGCGTTTTTGCAAAAATTGGCGGTGCCCTATGATACGCCTTATGTATTTGACTTTTACGAAAAGTCGTCAGCCCCTAACGGGGCAGATTCAGGCGCAGGGCAACAACCATTTCTATTGACCGTTAGCCCCTAACGGGGCAATTTGAAGGTCGGCAGGTTTTGCCCCGGCGGGGCTAACGGTCAATAAAAATAAACCCAAAAGGATAGCCCCCCTAAAGAAGGGCACGGCAAGCCAAAGCAGGAATTACTGGCAAAGAGACAAAGCGGGAATTACTGCCTACTCGCCCAGTTTCTGCGCCACAACGCCTTCGAGATACTCGCGGATAGGCTGAATTTTGACCTGGCTCAGCACATCCTGCACAAAGGCATAGAGCAACAGCGTCCGGGCGGCCTCTTTGGGAATGCCCCGCGACTGCATATAAAACAGGGCTTCGTCGTTGAGCTGGCCGGTGGTGGTGCCGTGCGAGCATTTCACGTCGTCGGCGTAGATTTCCAGCTGCGGTTTGGTATTCATGGAGGCCCCCGATGAGAGCACCACGTTTTTGCACGATTGATACGCGTTGGTCTTTTGCGCGTCGGGCCGAACGTAGATTTTGCCGTTGAACACCCCCGTGCCTTTGTCGTTCAAAATCCCTTTATACAACTCGTTGCTGTAGGAATTGGGCATGGCGTGATCCACAAGTGTGTGGTTATCCACGTGTTGCTTCCCGTTGGGCATATACAGGCCATACATAAACGCTTCGGCATGTTGACCATTCAGCACAATATTCAGGTTGTTGCGAACGAAGTTACCATTGAGGGTTACGGTAGCCGAATAAAAATGGCTGCTGTCGGACTGGCTCACCTGCGTGGTACCCACATGATAAGCATTGTCAGTTTCGTTCTGCACCTTGTAGTATTGCATCCGGGCATCGCGGTCGAGCACGATTTCGGTAACCACGTTCACAAAGCTGGTGCCCTCGCCCACGGTCCGGTACGATTCGGCCAGGGTCACCTCTGCGTTTTTGCCCACAACGATGAGGTTGCGGGGCTGCGAGGCAATGTTCTGCTGGCGGGCATCGGTAATGAACCGCAGACTGATAGGCTCCTCAACGGTGGTGTTGTCGGGTACCTGAATAACCACGCCGTCGCTGGAGAGGGCGGTGTTGAGGGCCGTGAAAGCATTGTCCTGATAGTCGGCGTAGCGGGAAAAATGCAGGCCAACAAAATCAGGATTGTCTTTGGTAGCCTGGGCAAAGTTAGTGATCTGAACCTGGCTGGCGGGGCTAACAATTCGGGACAGATCAGGCCGGTACATCCCATTAACGAACATGATAATGTTACCTTCCAGGTTGGGTATGTGCAGCGGAGCCAGATCGTCGGCGGTGAGGGCTGAGCGGCTGTCGAGCGCGAAATTTTCTTTGAGCAGCTCAGCTACGTTGGAGTATTTCCACTCCTCATGCCGGATGGTGGGAAAGCCCAGCCGGTCGAACTGCGCCAAGGCTGCCCGTCGAATTTGGTGCAGCGGGGCTTTGCTGGCCCCGTTCATGCGGTCTTCGTTTAATTGAAAAGCCGCCAGCAGCTGGTGCTTAAACTCGTTATAGGATGCTTGGGAGGGAGTCATTATCGTTTTTGTGTGGCTGAATAGGGGCGTGCGAAGTCGAAAAAAGATACCGTTTATACCTGAGCAGCTTCTACTTCGGCTTTGATCCAGTCGTATCCTTTTTCTTCCAGTTCCAGTGCCAGCTCTTTCGGCCCCGACTTCACAATGCGTCCCTGATAGAGCACGTGGACGAAGTCGGGCACAATATAGTCGAGCAGGCGCTGGTAGTGGGTCACCACAATCGTTGCCCGCTCCGCCGACCGGAGGGTGTTCACGCCCTCGGCCACAATGCGCAGGGCATCAATGTCCAAGCCCGAATCTGTTTCGTCCAGAATGGCTAATTTCGGTTCGAGCATGGCCATCTGGAAAATTTCGTTCCGCTTTTTTTCGCCCCCGGAGAAGCCTTCATTCAGCGAGCGGCTCAGCAGGGATTGGTCGATATGAACGAGCTTCATTTTTTCTTTCATCAGTTTCAGAAACTGCACCGCATCGAGCGGCTCCTGATCCCGATACTTGCGAATTTCGTTCATGGCTGTTTTCAGAAAGTTGGTCGTGCTCACGCCCGGAATCTCAACCGGGTACTGAAAAGCCAGAAAGATGCCTTTGGCGGCCCGCACTTCGGGGGTCATCTCCAGCAAATCCTCCCCGTCGAAGCGAACACTGCCACCCGTCACCTCATACTCCTGCCTGCCCGCCAGCACCGATGCCAGCGTGCTCTTACCGGCCCCGTTGGGTCCCATAATGGCGTGAACCTCACCAGCGTTAACGGTCAGGTCAAGCCCTTTCAGAATTTGTTTG
>JAYVAP010000526.1:0-3137 GCA_043750915.1 Spirosoma sp.
CAGGACCGGGTTGCTTACTGCTGATAGCAGTCTGGCTACTGACCACATCAGCCGGTCTGGCCCAGACCATCCGCCAGATTACCGGAACCATCCGCTCTAAAACCGATGAAAAGGGACTGCCCGGTGCCAACGTGCTGGTGAAAGGCACCTCGGTGGGAGCCGTCACCGATGCCAACGGGGCTTTTGCACTCAGTGCCACACCCGGCAGCACACTCACCGTTTCGTATATTGGGTTTGTGGGGCAGGAAATTACCCTCGGCAACCAAACCGACCTGGCCATTATGCTGGTTGAAGATGATGCCTTACAACTTGGCGAAATTGTGGTAACGGCCCTGGGCATTGCGCGGGATAAAAAAGCCCTCGGCTACAACATTCAGGAACTCAAAGGGGCCGAACTGACTCAGTCCCGGCCTACCAACCTGCTCAACGCCCTGTCGGGCAAAATTGCCGGGGTGCAGGTGACCAACTCCAACGGACAACCGGGGGCATCGTCGCGGATTATGATCCGGGGAGCCAACTCCATCGGTTCCAACAACCAGCCCATGTTTGTGGTCGATGGCATTCCCATTGTCAACAGCAGCAACAACACCGCACCCGGCTCCTCGGCCAACGTAAACAACACAACCGTCGATTATGGCAACGGTGCAGCGGCCATCAACCCCGACGACATTGAAACGGTTACGGTGCTGAAAGGGGCCAACGCAGCGGCCCTCTATGGTTCACGAGCGGCAAACGGCGTTATCCTGATTACCACCAAATCGGGCAAAGGCCAAAAAGGGCTGGGCATATCAATTAATTCCAACGTTACCTTCGACCGGCCTTTTCGCCTGCCCGACTACCAGAACGAATACGGGCAGGGTTCCAAAGGGCTGTTTTCTTATGTCGATGGCAAGGGTGCTCGCATGGCCGACGGTGTGGATGAGAGCTGGGGACCCCGACTCGACGGCCGCCTGCTGCCACAGCACAACTCACCTATTGGGCCCGACGGCAAACGGACCGCAACACCCTGGATTGCCCGGCCCGACAACGTGAAAAACTTCCACGAAACCGGCCTTACTACCAGCAACAACATTGCCATTGCGGGCGGGACCGACAAAGCCGATTTCCGGCTCTCGTTTACCAACCTGTACCAGAAAGGCATGTATCCCAACACCAACTACAAACGCAACACGGTGGCCTTCAGCGCGGGCTACCAACTGACCAAAAACCTCACGGCGCGGGCCTCCATCAACTACATCCGCGACGGCTCCGACAACCGCCAGAACCTGAATCTATACTGGACCTGGTTTGGGCGGCAGGTAGACCTGGACGACCTCAAGCAGTTTGAAGAACCCGGTATCGATCCCAGCCAGTGGCCCGTGCAGCGAAACTGGAACAGCAACTACTGGAATAATCCCTACTACGTGCTGAACCGCCAAACCTACGCCAACGATAAAGACCGGGTCATTGGCAATATTCAGCTGACTTACAAGCCCTTAGAGTGGCTCACGATTATGGGCCGCACCGGTACCGACTACGGCATTGACCGGCGAATTACCAAACGGGCACGCGGTGTTGGCCTGATTAACGGTGAGTTTTTCACCGACAATGTGTTCAACCGCGAGTCGAATACCGATTTTCTGGTAACGGCCGATAAGGCCCTTGGCGACCTCCGCACAACGGTTAGTGTGGGGGGCAACCGGCGCTACGAATTTTTTCAGCGCGACTACATGCGGGCACCCGAACTACGGATTCCCAACCTGTTTAATATCTCCAACGTATCGGTTACGCCCAACCTGTTCAATCGCACCACGCAAAAAGTGGTCAACAGTGTTTATGGCTCGGCGGGGTTCTCGTTTCGCGATTACCTGTTTCTGGACCTAACCGCCCGCAACGACTGGTCGAGCACGTTGCCCGTGGGCAGCCGGAGCTATTTCTACCCGTCGGTATCGGGCAGTGCCATTTTGACTGATATGCTTGGTTTTCAGTCCACTACGCTACCCTACCTGAAAGTGCGGGCGGGCTGGGCGCAGGTGGGTAACGACACCGATGCCTATGCTATTCAGCAGGTATACCAGGCTGAAAACCCCTGGGGTACCACGCCGACGTTCTCAGAAAATAACCTGATTTATAACAGCACCCTAAAACCCGAAATTACGCGGGCCGTGGAAGCAGGCATTGAAGCGCGGATGTTTAACAACCGCCTGAACCTGGAAGTAACTTATTATGACAAAGCTACCTCGAACCAAATCCTGCAGGCCAGCATCCCTACCAGCTCAGGCTACGGAACGAGCATCATCAACGCCGGCAAAATCCGTAACTCGGGTTGGGAGGTCGAGCTGACGGGGTCGCCGGTGAAGTCGGCAAGCGGGTTTCGCTGGGACGTGACGGTGAACTACGCCCGCAACCGCTCCGAAGTAGTTGACCTGGGTGGCCTCACCAACTACCAGATCAACACCGGCGCGTTGCTGCGCAACGTAATTCTGGAAGCGCGGCCCGGCGATCCATACGGCAATTTCTACGGTACCTACTACGCCCGCGATCCACAGGGCAACAACCTTTTCGACAAATCGGGTATCTCGGTGGTGTCTTCGGACCGGAAAGTTATTGGCAATATTATGCCCAACTGGACGGGCGGTATCCAGAACGCCATTACCTACAAAGCATTCACATTCAGCACATTGATTGATATTCGGATGGGTGGTCAGTTGTTTGCGCACTCGGTCAACATCGGGCGGTATACGGGTGTGCTGAAAGAAACCCTCGAAGGGCGCGAAACGGGTATTGTGGGTAAAGGCACGGTAGAAACCGTTAATCCGGATGGTTCCAAAACATATGCGCCCAACACCACCAATATTTCGGCGGAGACCTATTTTCACACCTTTTACAACCGCAACAACAACCAGGCCTACATGTTCGATGCCGATTTTGTGAAATGGCGCGAGGCCCGGCTGTCGGTGGCATTACCGGCCAGCTGGCTGGCCCGTACTAAAATTCGGAGTGTTGTTTTCTCGGTTGTAGGCCGCAACCTGGCGTTGCTCTACTCGAAAGTGCCACACATCGATCCCGAAACAAGTTTCTACGGCGACGGCAACGTACAGGGATTTGAGAATGGCAACCTGCCCTCGGCCCGCAGCATTGGATTCAACCTTGGTTTT
>JAYVAP010000527.1:0-2534 GCA_043750915.1 Spirosoma sp.
AAACCTGTTTTTCAACGTACCCGCCCGCCGAAACTTCCTCAAGTCGAATTCGGTTGAGATGCGCCACATTCTGGACGAGTTTCAGCGGGTAGCCCTGGCCCATTCGGAAGTGGCTTTTTCGCTGTTCCACAACGATCAGGAAATCTACAACCTGCCCGCCGGTAAGCTCAGCCGCCGGATCATCGACATGTTTGGCAAAAACTACCGTGAGCAGCTAAACCCCTGCGATGAGCAAACGCCCTACGTGACGGTACATGGTTATATTGGCAAGCCCGAGTCGGCCAAAAAAGCCCGCAACGAGCAGTTCTTCTTTGTCAATAACCGATTTGTCAAGCACAATTACCTACACCATGCCGTTGTGGGTGCCTATGAAGGTACGCTGCCCGAAGGCAGCCAGCCATTCTACGTGTTGTTTATCGAAATTGACCCGTCGCACATCGACATCAACATCCATCCGACCAAAACCGAGATAAAATTTGACGATGAGCGGTCGGTTTACGCCATTATGATGGCGGCCGTCCGGAAAGCGGTGGGCGTATATAATCTGTCGCCTTCGCTTGATTTCGACTCGGATGTCAATTTTCTGTCGGGGGGCCGGGGCAACCGGGCTGCGGGCAAGGCATTGGGTGGGTTGGGCAATGCCGATGCCAAACCCGTTACGGCTTCGTGGGCAACGGGTGCCGGGGCAGGCACAACTCCGCCCACTCCAGAGCGCGGCTCTGCCCGTGTGACAACGTCCCGCAACGATTCGCTGGACAGCGCAGCAGGTGCCAGTTTCGACATGCCCGGGCCGCCCCAAAAGCCCTCGGTCAACAACTGGCAGGCGTTGTTTGAAGGGGCTGGCGGAACCGGACAACCCGCACCCAGGCCGGCAACGGGCAAAGATGAGGGTGATTGGCTTGGGCCTACCCGACTGGCATCGCCCGCAGTTGTGTCTACAGGAGAATCGGTTACGCTGGGAAGCCGGGTCAATCAACTACCCGAGACAGTCGATTCAAACGAACCGATTGCCCAGTCGGCGATTGATCAGGATAGTATTATACAGCTACAAAACCGGTATTTGGCAGCTCCCGTAAAATCGGGGATGTTGCTGATTGATCAGCGCCGGGCCTATGAGCGAATCCTGTACGACCAGTTTCATCTTTCCTTAACAAACAAACACGGGGCTTCGCAACAATTGCTGTTTCCCAAAACGGTTACACTCAGCCCGGTCGATTTTCAACTCGCTACTGAACTGCGCGACGACCTGATGAATCTGGGCTTCGAGTTCGACGAGCTGGGTCAGAACACGTTCATTATTCGGGGTATTCCAACGCTGACGATGGGCGAAAACGAAGAAGAACTGTTTGCTAACCTGCTGGCGCAACTGCGGGCCGACACCGGCCGCCTGAAACTGGACCGGGCCGAGTTGCTGGCCCGGTCGCTGGCCCGGCGGTCGGCTATGCGCCACGTAACCCGCTTGAGCGTTACCGAACGCAAAGCCCTCGTCGACCAATTGTTTGCTTCCAACAATCCCGGCTACACGCCAACGGGCGAGATCATAACGGTTGTGATGACGTTAGATAAAATTGCGGGACTTTTTCGCTGAAAACCGGGTTAAAGTAGGTAAATTGTCGAAATAAGATGTTTTCTCTGACCCCGGTTGTCCGCGTTCTACTGATAATAAACGTGCTGGTTTTTTTCATCACCAACGAGAGCATAATTCAGCAGTTCGGTTTGCACTCGTTTTTGTCCGAAGAGTTTAGCCCGATTCAGTTGCTGACGCATATGTTCCTGCATGGTGGCCTGGGCCATATTTTCAGTAATATGATTGGTTTGGTGGTGTTTGGGCCGATGCTGGAGCAGTTTTGGGGGCCAAAGCGGTTCGCATTCTTTTACTTTTTCTGCGGCATCGGGGCTTCGTTGCTCTTTTCGGGAATCAATTATTACGAAATGAATAGTTTGTACGAAGCCGTCAGGGACTACCGGGTCGAGCCGACACCCGAAAATTTCGTTGGCTTTTTTACGCAGCACGGCGGTTCGTTATATGATCAGCTAACGGGTTTCATCGACAAGTTTGATGCCCAGCCGAAAAATCGGCAACTGATTGACGGAAGCCTGCAAATTGTGAACCGTTATTACGTTGACCAGGTAAACCAACCGATGGTGGGTGCTTCGGGCGCGATATTTGGGGTAATCATGGGCTTTGGGTTGTTGGTTCCGAACACTCAATTGTTTTTATTGTTTCCTCCTATACCGGTTAAAGCAAAATACCTCGTTATCTTTTATGGTGCCTACGAACTGTACTCCGGCGTTTATCAGGCGCAGAGCGACAACGTAGCCCACTTCGCCCACATTGGCGGCATGTTGTTTGCGTTTATATTGATTAAATACTGGGGTTCACAGCGGAAAACGTTTTATTAGCGATGAGCGGGTTATTAGATGACTTTCGGAGTGAATTCAGCAAGCCCAACAACACGTTGGTGCAGCTAATACTGGTTAATACGGTTGTGTTTCTGACCCTGTTGCTGGCAAAAGTCGGTTTCACAATGGCC
>JAYVAP010000528.1:0-5870 GCA_043750915.1 Spirosoma sp.
CTTGGAAGCAGCCTCCTGGCTGATTGGGCTGGCGGCTTTGCTCGACTTTGGCGATGGCTTTGTGGCCCGCCTGGTTGGGGTGTCGGGGCCGTTTGGGAAAGAGCTGGATTCGCTGGCCGATGTGGTTACGTTTGGGGTGCTGCCCGCCACCATCGTATTTCAGCTCTGCTGGTTTCAGCAATTGGGTATGCTTTCCTACGGGGCTTTTCTGATTGCCGTGCTCTCGGCCCTGCGGCTGGCTAACTTCAACATCGACACCCGCCAGTCCGAGTCGTTCATTGGCTTGCCCGTGCCGGCAAATGCCCTTCTCATTGCCGCTTTCCCGCTCATGGGCCGCTACCAGCCGCAGTTCGATGCGATCTGGCAAAACGACATTGCCCTCGGCATGATGGTTGCGTTTTCGTTTATGCTCGTCTCCGCCGTGCCGCTGTTCGCGCTTAAATTCAAGTCTTTTCGCTGGGCCGACAACCAGACAACGTTTCTTTTCCTGATAGCATCCGCGCTGCTGCTGCTGACGTTGCAGTATGCCGCCATCCCACTTATTATTGTGCTTTACATCGTTGTTTCACTGTTTCGCCCGATCACCCCATGACCTACATTGCCGAAATCAACATTATGACCCGCGCCGAAATTCTGGATCCCCAGGGTAAAGCCGTTAAGCTGGGGTTGCACAACCTCCAAATGGATACCATCGACAATGTTCGCATTGGCAAGCACATCCGGCTCAGCGTCGAAGCCGACACCGAAGCCGATGCCCGCCAAACGGTCGATGCTGCCTGCCAGCAGTTGCTGGCCAACCTGATTATGGAAGAGTACACTTTTACGCTGCATCCGGCCTGACGTTTAGTTGACCTGCGGAATAAATCAAACAGCGGCTCCTGGTTGGGGAGCCGCCGGAAGACGCGGTACAATAACCACCGAAAAGCCGTATTTTTGCCGATTAACTCATAGTCCGCACCGGTTTGCGGGTGCTGTACCGGCTTCGGTTATCAACCAATGACTCCCATATACGCAAAAATAACCGGGTTAGGCCTTTATGTGCCCGAAACCACCGTCACCAACGACGACCTGACCCAGTACATGGATACCACCGATGCCTGGATTCAGGAGCGCACGGGGATCAAAGAACGGCACTGGTTCACTTACGGCAAACACACCAACGCCAGCATGGCTGCGGCTGCCTCGCGGATGGCCCTCGACCAGGCGGGCGTGGATACCAAAGCCGTCGATTTGATCGTGTATGCCACCCTGTCGCCCGATTATTATTTTCCCGGATCGGCATTTCTGATGCAGCGCGAGCTGGGTCTGGCCGGCATTGCCGTCATCGACATCCGGCAGCAGTGTTCGGGCTTCGTCTACGCGCTCTCCATTGCCGATCAGTTCATTAAAACCGGCATGGCTAAAACCGTGCTGGTGGTGGGGTCGGAAATCCAGTCGACCCTGATGGACAAAACGACCGAAGGGCGGGGCGTAGCCGTGATCTTCGGCGATGGGGCGGGCGCGGCCGTGGTGCAGGCCACCACCAACCCCGCCCACCGCATTCTGTCGACCCACCTCCACGCCGATGGTCGCTATGCCGAAGACTTGTACCTGAAAGACCCCGGCAGCAGCCGTCCCGAGCATTTTGTTACGGCAGAAACCGCAGCCAGCGGAGGCAGCAGCGTGGTTATGAACGGGAACGCCGTGTTCAAACACGCTGTGGTGCGGTTTGCCGAAGTCATCAACGAAAGCCTCACCGCCAACGGTTTCGGGCCGGACGACCTCTCGCTGTTGGTGCCCCACCAGGCCAATATCCGCATTTCCAACTACGTGCAGCAACAGATGAACCTGCCCGACGAGAAAATATTCAACAACATTCAGCGCTATGGCAACACCACGGCGGCTTCTATCCCGATTGCGCTGACCGAAGCCCGGCAGCAGGGCCGCATCAAGCCCGGCGACCTGGTTTGTCTGGCCGCTTTTGGCAGCGGCTTCACCTGGGCATCGGCCCTCATTCGCTGGTAAGCCAGTAGTTTTCGTTTTCTATTATGTCTACCAAATTTCTGATTGTCGGACTCGGCAACATTGGGCCGGAGTATGCCCTGACGCGGCACAATGCCGGTTTTATGGTCCTCGACCGCCTGGCCGCTCAGTATGGTTTCGATTTTTCGATGACCCGGCTCGCCTACACCGCCCAGTGGCAGCACAAGGGCAAGCAGCTGTTTTTGGTGAAACCCACCACCTACATGAATCTCAGTGGCCGGGCCGTGCTGTATTATATGAAGCAGGAAAACATTCCCCTCGAAAACCTGCTGATCATCACCGACGACAAGGACCTGCCCTTTGGCAAACTGCGGCTGAAACCCAAAGGCTCGCCGGGCGGACACAACGGCCTGCGCAACACCGACGAAGTGCTCAATACGCAGGCCTATGCACGGCTGCGGGTGGGAATAGGCAGCGAATTTTCGCGCGGCAAGCAGGTCGATTTCGTGCTGGGGCAATTTCCCGAAGACGAACTGATTCAGTTACCCGACTTCCTGGACCGGGCCGGGGAAGCCGTGAAAGCATTTTGCACGCAGGGGATTCAGTTTGCCATGAATAATTACAACCAATGATATAACTTTTAGAAGAATCTTATATTTATTCCGGAATACATAAACCATATCTCACCTCCTCAATCATAAAAATATTATTCTGACTTCAGGAGAAAATTGCCACTTAAAAGCCGGTTTCAGGCATAAATCAGGATTATATTCGGAATAATATTTCGCATAGGACCCATACAGGCTTTGCATTTTGAGAACTTCAACGACGGATCGGGGGTTCTATGTCTGAAACCAAAATAGAATAAAACAATGAAAACGCGTGTTATCTTTGCATCGCTGGTACTGGGATTAGGATTAGCGATTTCTCAGGCAAACGCGGCTACCACCATCGTTTATGATGATAGCCCGGCTGCCAAAAAGCCGGCAAGTGCCATGCTGATAAACGGTTCGGAGAAGCAGTTTGCTGCCTATGTTGAACAAAACACTTATCGGTTTGCACGCAACGCCAACTGGCAAAACTTTATTAGCATTGTCTCCTTGTATAACCAACACCCGGCCGCCGTGCTGTCCATCAGCCCCGCCGACCGTGTGAAGTTCAACGAAGGCATTGCGCAGATAAATACACAACTGGCCAAGCAGAAAAACGCCGAAGCCAGCCGCTGGAGCAGCCAAGCTGACCTGACAGCCCGGATGATTAATTTCATCTGGAACGCCAATCAGCCCGCCAGCGAAATGCCTGAAATTCAGTAGTTTGAAATAAACACTGAATTAGCAGACTTTTTGGAACACAAAGCAATTAAAGTTAGTTTTTCATGTAGAAAAGGTTAAGGGTTTAGGAATAGTCAGTATAGGGTTCTCCGCTTCGATCGGGGAACCTTATCTTTTTTCAGGGCTTTTCAGAATCCGCTTCCCAACCGCTGTTCGCGTGCAGGAGTTGTCGGGCGGTTCACCTATTTATACAAACAAGCCCTGCTGGCGGTGCCCTGAAAAATGGGCACTACCAGCAGGGCTTAACAGAACTTTGTTCGCTTATTTTACTTCTTTGAAGTCCGAGGGGTCCATCAGCAGATAGCCGGGATTGATACCCGCACCGTGCCAACGCGCACCAAAGTGCAGGTGTGGTCCCGTTGCGCGGCCCGTTTCGCCACATGTACCTACGGCCTGACCTTTTGTTATGGTTTGGTTTTGTTTAACAGCGATACTTTTCAGGTGGAAATATTGGGTAATCAGCCCGTTCCCGTGATCAACATAGACAGCATTACCGCTGTAGAAGTGATTGACTGCCAGCACAACCCGGCCATTACCCACGCTCAGCACGGGTTTGCCACCCGTAACCGGATAGTCCTGACCCGTATGGCGGTCGCGTGGCTGACCGTCGAAAGTGCGGCAGGTGCCAAAATTCCCTTCGCCCCTTGGCAGTGGATTGGCTGGTTTGCCCACCGGTAGGTCGAAAACAGCAGGCTTCACGTTGGCTTTATAAGCAATTACCGACCGCACAACAACGGCTTCTTTGGTGGCGCGGGCCATGTTGGCAGGCGACACGTTGACAAATTCCTTCTTGGGAAAGTTTTCCAGGTCTTCGCGCACGCAGGGTTTTTCGATAACGGTTAGTTTAGCCGTTTCGAGTTTGCCGGCCGTGGTCCGGCGCGAGATGGTGTAGGTGCCCGGCTTCTTGTCCAGATCAACGGGGTAATAGCAGGTACCGTTGACAGCGGGCCAGGCGCGGCTTTCAAAACTGCACCGGAGGCAGTTGCCCGCCCAACGGGCAACTTCACTTTGTCCGACACTAACCGACTTAGGCGCGGTGGTCTTCTGAGCCGATCCGGCCAATGGGGCGGCCAACAGGCAAATGGCTACGCTAACGAGTGTTTTCATGGTGTAATCCGTGTAGTGAAAGAAGGTTGACTCAATTGAGAATAATTGGTTTTATCAGCCAGGTGGCTGACTTACCTTGATAAGACGCAAATTTGAGCAGTCGGTCAGAATAATCGGTAAAAAAATCCTGTTTTTATTTTCAAAAGCTTGCTTCACCCAGCTTTTTTACCCCAAATATTCCTCGTCTAAACCGGGTGACAGCTCCCTTTGGCATATATTTATATTTATCAATCAATTGATTGTCAGTTATTCACAGTAAAAACCTCTCAGAAAATCCATTCCGTAAATCCGGGATATTTTTCACAAAAAAGCCGCTCCTCAATCCGGGAGCGGCTTTCGCATTTTTCTTAACCTAAACTAAGTCCAAAGTCTACTTATTTCCGCCTACCCGGTCCTGCTCTGCCGAAGTAGCCGACGAGCGCTGGCGACTGGCCTTGACGTTTTGGTTACCAAATCGATAGGTAAACGTCAGGCTGATTCGGCGGCTTTCCCACTGCGACCGTACCCGAAAATTAATGTCCTGCACCACGGCCCGGCCGTTGAACTGATTCAGCCAGAAGGGGTCGCTGATATTTAGTTTCAGATTGGCTTTGCCGTCCATCAGTTTCTTTTGTACGCCTAAACTGAAAGCTCCCTGCGGATTGGCCCGGTAGAAACCATACTGCGACGCGGAGTTGTACCAGCCGGAGAGTTCGGCGGACAGCGTTTTGCTGAGGGTGAAATTGTGGGACGTGTAGATGTTGTAAGTCACTAATTTGACTTCGTAGGGCGTGCCAGAGTAGACCGTTTGGTAGTGCGTATAGTAAGCACTTAGGTTGTTCTGCATCCGCCACCAAGTCGTTATCACTACCGGGAAACTAACCGTCAGGTTCAGGTTGTCTAAGTGGCCGAGGTTTTCGGGCGTTACGTAGGTGATATTCTGAGCGGCTATTTGTCGGGGTGTTTCGCGATTCATAAAATCGGTGGTGCGGCTGAAACCCAGGGTTGTCGAAACAGTACCCTTAAAAACGTGCGTCAGCTCGACCGAGTTGGTGTATTGGGGACGCAAAAACGGGTTGCCTTGCTGGTAGGTATAAGGGTCCAGGAAGAAGACAAACGGATTAAGATTCTGATAATCAGGGCGATCTATCCGTCGGCTATACGACAGATTCAGCACGTTGTTGGTATCTAACTGGCGCGATAAAAACAGCGTTGGAAACAGGTTTAGGTAATTGCGGTCGACGCGCTGACTGAGCGTGACGGATGTACCAGTCGAGTGCGTGTGTTCGGCCCGCAGGCCCGCCTGAACTTTCAGTTTACCCCAGGAACCGGCGTAGTTTACGTAGCCCGCGTTGATATTTTCCTGGTAAGCAAACTGGTTGGAGCGGCTGGCATCGAAAAGCCATTGCCGGGTTTCCTGACGCAACGTATCGAAAACGGAGTTGTTATCGGCCGTCACAAAACTGCTTTTCAGCCCGGTTTCCAGCTTAG
>JAYVAP010000529.1:0-15413 GCA_043750915.1 Spirosoma sp.
TGGCGCAGCACGTACTGATTCTGACTATCGCGCGTGACCTGCCGGACTTCGCTCAGTATCTGGCCATGGGTGGTATCAATTTCCACCATTTCCAGAAACGACTCCTGGGCATCGACCCGCACCGGAAACACGTTGAAGAGGGGCCTCAGGTCGTGCGTGTCGATGCAGCCTTTCCGATTCACCACCGGAAAGGCGTTGATTTCGATTTGGGTGCGATACGTAACATCCTCCGGCAGGGTTTCGGGAAACTGTAGTTTCAGCCACACCAATTCCTGCCCGAAAAACCTGGCCGATTCGTCGGCTGTCAATCCCGGTTCCCACTCAGTTGGGCATTTCTGGCGGCTCCGTACCAGCGAAACCGGCTGCCCGGTTTTTTTCGATACGCTGCTTACCGTCAGAAAATGCCGCCCATAATACCGCCGAATATGCTCGTGAAGCCCGTTGGTCAAGGTTCCGCTGGCAGCGGGGTTTGTTTCGGGCAGGCCCGGCATAGCCTCCAGTTCCACATCGTTCAGATACAGGCGGGTGTCGGAAATCTGGGCCAGGTGGTCGGCGCGAAGCGGATCGTTGCGCCAGTCGAAAAACAACAGCAGCTCATCGAACGAATCCAGATCGTCATCAACCGCCAGGCCCAGCCAGCAGTGGTTGCCCGGCAAAATCTGGTTCATAAACGACTCCTTTGCCGCCGGACCATACTGGGTAATTTTATTTTGGACGACAACCGTTTTGATTTTGGCGTTGAAGAGTTTAAAAGACCCGGCTGCCGAAAAATAGATTTCTTTTCCGCCCACACTGCACGTAAACGGGTGCGTTGGCTGCACGGCAAAAGACGGATCGACAACGTGCGTCCGCATGATGGCATGAGCCGGTTGCGGGCCGGTCATCACCTCGGGCGTAAGCAGTTGCGCCAGCCGCTGCACAATGCGGGTGCGGGAGTCCTGTAGCTCGTGGTGCAAGCCCTCCATGCCAGTGGCAAACGCCCCCAGCAGCAGCCCCACCAGCGGGTCGAAACGCTCGACAGCCATGTCGGATTCGTCATAGTTCCAGAGCCGGGCTACTTCCCGGATCATCTCGCTGCGAATGGCTTCGCGGGATCGCTGGCGTTGCGGAGTCATAGTCGTGGGGGGTCAGGAGTAGCGAACGACGCGGAATTTCATGTCGGGCAGCAGTTCGCGGGTTTGCACCAATCGGCAGCGAATCACGATTTGCACGTAGCGGCAAATGCGCGGGTTGCGGCCATCCATTTTTTCTTCAATATCCGTCACCTCAATGGCTACCTGTTCGGGTTCGATGCGCTGGTCGAATTTGCGCAGGAAGACCTCGATGGCGCGTTTGATCTGGTCTTTGGTGGGCGTGTCATTGAGTTCGTGAAACTCGTAGTTATGCAGGATACAGCCGTAGAGCGGGTCGTAGTGGTACTCGTTGGGGCGCGTGGCAAGGTAGAGCGCAATGTTCTGCGCCACCGACTCCCGGAGCGGCAGCTTGTCGAGGGTTTGGCCTTTGGTGAGGGCGGCAAACGAGGGCGGCAGGGCGTAATAGTCGGGCATGGGCATGAGTTAGTTAATCATGACCATGCCGCCTTTCAGGGTTAGCGGACCGGAGGCTTCGACGTTAGCGGTCGCATCGGCAGTAACTTTTACAATTTTACCGAACGCTTTCAGTTCGACGGTTGCGCCGAGCGTAACATCGGTCATGGCCGACATAATCAGTTCTTTACCCGAACTTAGTTCAACGTCGCCGGTGTCGCTGTTGATAACGGCATGGTCGGCGGTGGTTTTCCAGTCTTTTTCGGCTTTCATCGTAATGTTTTTGGCTTTCATACTGATGTCGCCCCCGGCTTGCAGGTTAATATTGCCATCGCTTTTAATGGTTATGTGCGTGCCGTCGAGCGAGAGTTCGATGCTGTTTTTCTTGTCTTTATTATAAATTTTGATACTCTCTTTGCCTGATTCGTCATCGATAATAATATGGTTGCCGCTGCGGGTAATGATGCCTTTTATGTTGTTATCTTTGTTGAAAAGCGGGCCGGGTTTTGTATCGCCCCAGTACAAACTGCTCTGCACAATGGGAAATGACGGGTCATTCCACTGGTAGTCGACAACAACGGTTTCGCCTGGTTCGGGAATAAAGTAAACGCCCTGTTCCTTGCCGCTCATCGGGTGCGACACGGGTGTCCACCATGTGGTGAGGTTATCTTTTTCCTGCCAGGGAAACTGCACTTTTACTAAACCCATCTTTTGGGGATCGTTTACATCCTTCACAACGCCAATTTCGGGCTGGGTAATTTGCAGGGGCAGGTTATACTTTACGGGTGGATTGATACCGTCCCAGGGAACGGCCTCAAACGTAGCCTGATAGCCCGCACCGTCGGCGTAGTGGTTCAGGCGCGTAACCATAAACTGCCCGTAGTCGATGGTATCCTGCTTAACGGCGCCCAACGCGGGGTTGATGACGGCGTAGATATCTTCTTTTACTTTTATGATGCTGCCCACCCGGAGTTCCATTTCGGGCGTGCGGCCGTGCAGCACAGCCAGTTGAGCGGCTTGTTTGGCTTTGTGGCGCCTGGCTATTTCCTGCAGGTTGATGATGCCCGAGTGCAAACCGGGGGCAAGCTGCGTGGGCATATCATGGTCAAACAGCTTCGCCGATTTATCGGCAGCGAGTTTGGCGTATGCCTGCAGGCCATTGACGGGGGCCGACGACTCGGCTTCGTGCATTTTATCTTCTTTATAATTATGCGCTAACCAGTTGCTGTTGAGCGGGGTCACTTTCAGCGAATAATCTAAGTCAAACAGGTTGGTGCCGAGATTCATGGTCACCGGTGTTGCCGCAGGCCGGGCATCTTTCCCGAAAATAAATGTTTCGCCGTCGTAGTAGGCCCATTCGCCCCAGAAATCGGCCAGCCGCTGAATAAACGTATACGTATCTTCCTTATACTGAACACTATACAAAAGAGGATCTGTTATGTTGGGCTGAATTTTGCTATTCAGGCCAACGGCATCCGTTAGCTTGCCGACCATATCTTTCAGGCTCATATCAGAAAACGAACGCGTTGTTTCGCCGGCACATAGTAAAATGGTGGGACTAAAGCCCGACAGGATAATTGACTGCGTGCTCGACTGCGTTTTCGACAGCCGCACCTCCGTAACCACGCCCCGAAACAGTTGCTCTTGCTGCCCGCTAACCACCCCTCCAACCAACTGTCCCTGTTTGAATTTGATGGTAATGGGTTCGCCCACGAATTTGTGGGCCAGCTCATCGAGCCGGATTACGGCCGGGCGGCCAGGCAGCATATCGGGCGACAGTGTAATATCGAACGTATGGTGACTCTCGAAGGGCTGGTTCAGATGGACGCTGCCAAAGCGCGGCAGTTTGGTGCCGTTGATGGTTATTTCAGCCGTGGGGATGAGTTGCGTGGTGGAGGGCATGAGAGGGCGGATAAAAAAGCGATTTAAGAGCGAAGGAGGGAGCAGGATTCTAGTCTATTTGTAATATTTGTAAGAGCCTATTAAAGAAATTGAAGCACCAGGTGGTATACTGCCGAGAGCAGCATCACCTATAATTGTCCACGCGAGAGCACTATTAAAAGCAGCGTAGAGATACGCAATGAAGTTAGCGATGTATTTAGTGTACCATATACCAACAGAATCAAATGGATTCAATAAAGCTTTGAGAAAGCCATTGGGCGGGATTATAGGCATTGGCGGAAAATCGCCAATTAGTACAAAGTTTAGCCCGACCTGTGCTATAACACCAACAGAAATATTTATGAATAGTACATGGGAATTACTATTGAATCTATACATATCATGATTGTAAGTGGATTGACCATTCATGCCATATAGGGTCGCATTCATACTGGTTTCTTTTTTATACGCTAACTGGTCAATAGGTACCTTACTTTTCTTAATTAGCTCAGTAATTTTTTCGGTGAGGACAGGTGCTACTTTTTGATTAAATAAAAATTCTACCGTCTCCATCCCTTTTGCAACAGCCGGGCCAACTGTCTTACCAAAAGCATTAGATAACGTACTTAGAGTTTTACCCCCACTAAGACCAACAGTCATACCGCATACGTGAGTATTTACGCTATTGGTATTTCCCCAAAAATATTTTTTTTCCGATTTTAATCCCGAATAAGTCTCCTCGTAAAAAATCTCGTTTGTTAAAGGAATACGACCATCCAGATAACCGCTACCCGACCCACATACACTGGCAATTCGCTCATTAGTAAATTCCAGTGGCGTAAAAGGCATGGTGACGCTTCCAAACGATCCGCCAAAACTTAAAGCAAACGTGTTTAGTGAAGTAAAACTTCCTGTTCTATCGAAACACAGAATAATGGGAGATGCCATAATACGGTTATGCTATATTGAACTGTCCGCTAGTTGTTTTTTCATTTCTTCCAGCACCACAATGGCTTCGCCCACACTTTTTGCCATCTTCTCGATGCGCTGCTTCACGGCGGGGGTTTGAATACAGCCCGATGTCAGCGCCCGCTGAATATCAGCGTCGGTCATCACTTCTTTGCCCTTGCCCGAATACAATTTGGCCGCCGTGCCATACAGCTTTACGATGGTCGGAATGTTTGTGACAACGCCTTTTGCAATTACTTTCAGGACTTCTACTAGCAACGTTCTGAACGAGAGTAAGGCCGTTAGGGTGAGGGTGACAGCCGCTTTTTCAGCCGCCTGAATCGCGGCTCCGGGGCCGTCGCCGGCCAGGGCTTTTCCAATGACTGACCCCCAATCTGAGGCTTTACCCGCAATCATTTCGCCAATAAACTGCTCCCGGTCAATGTCTTTCGACTGCCCGCTCATCAGTACGGCTACCAATAATTTATAGGACGATGGGCAGTTGTTTTTCAGGAACTGCATATCGGCAAAAACCGACTTGAGGTTGGTAGCGGTTGCTTCTATTTTGGCCTCGTTGCGGGCAAAATACTGAGCCAGTGCCGTTATCTGAGCGGCACCCGACACCGCCGTTACTGCCCAGCCCATGGCCAGAAACCCACCCATACACGCTATGCTGAACCCCACCACGGCATGAATGATAGGTACCTGCCAGGCCGCCCGCGATACGCCCAGTTGAAAAGCATCCATTGAAATGACCTGATCGAACTGCGAATTGGGTACCTGATACAGCAGCAACGGGTTTTGTTTCATAAACACGGCACATGCACCCACCACACCCACAAAGACATAATCATTAATTGGCATATAGGGAGTTGCGTACACCTTACCTCCCCGCCAGAGTGGTCCGATAGCGCCCGTTTGTCCCCACAAGGCCAGCGTTTTAGTCACGTCTGGTCCCCTCGCCACCACACTATTAGTCTCAAAACTCTTGTGAACTTCGGCCAGCATTTTCTCCATCTTGGTTGGCTCGGCCAGCTCTCGTTTTATCTTTTCGTAGAGTTCACTGAAGTAAGACATAGGGATAGAAGAATAAGGATTATGGTGTGGTAATCAGAGAAAGCAATATGGGGCTTCGGTCCCAGGCAGGCCCGAAGCCCCGGTTAAATTACTCGCGCTGCAACTTCAGTTTCTGGCCGTTTACGTCTAAGTCGCGGGAGCAGATCGTGAAGCTCTGCGTGCCCGTGCCGGCTCCCGACAAACTGAACGACTCGCTGAAGTTAATGATGGCCGAGTGGTTGAATTTAATCGTGCGTAGTTCTTCGCCCTTCTGGTTTTTCATCTCCACGCTGCCGCTGATGTCGTCTTTGTGGGGCAACACCATCAGTTCAATGATCTTGGCATCGGCGTTGCGGGTTTCAATCGAAACGTCGATGTTGCCGCCAAACACCTCCGAGGTGGTTTCGTTGGTGTGGGGGTTCACGTGCTGGTGAAAGCTGTAGGAGCAGGAAAGAATCTCGAATTCTTTGCCGTCGATTTTAAGGGTTGCCTTGTGTGCCATTGTCTTATTTGCTTGGTTTGTATGGTTAGAAATTGGGAATACTTATTTGAGGTCCGAGTCCCATTGGCCTTTGGTGCCCGTCAGGTTAATCTCGAATACTTTGGCCGGGAAATACGGCTTCAGTTTCACGTTTACAATCACGTGCGTAGGCTTGTCGGGGTGGCGCCGGATGTCGAGGTTACTGAAATCCTCGATGATCTTGCCCGGCCCGCGAATCTGACTCAGGAAGCCAGCTACCTGTCCTTT
Organism: Spirosoma sp.; assembly: GCA_043750915.1. Taxonomy (GTDB): domain Bacteria; phylum Bacteroidota; class Bacteroidia; order Cytophagales; family Spirosomataceae; genus Spirosoma. The sequence continues at coordinate 6,160 of JAYVAP010000529.1, forward strand.
TATCTCTTCAATCATCTTGTTGTCGATGTTCTCGAACGTCCGGCGGTTCAGGAAATCCTGAAACACCTTGCCAATCCAGTCGAAAACGCGCACCACGCTGTAGGTTTGCAGGCCCACATTGTCGCCGTTGAAAAGCGTTTTAGCCGAGAACGGAATTACGCGGCCGTATTCATAGACCATCGGAATGAGGCCTTTGTCTTCGAGCTGGGCAATTTCGCCTTTGCGCATACTGAACCGCACGCCACTGGCCATTTTGAGTTTGCCGTGTTGCACCCCCGCCGAGGGCTGGGCAATGTGGCCGCCCCAGAGCATCCCGGCCAAGGCCATGGCGGGCGACACATACAGGTGTTCTTCCTGCCCCAGTTCGGTGTAGGCTTCGCGGCCCACGATCCAGTTGCAGGGCATCATGACGTTGGCTTTGTGGGCATCGGCACCGGCAAGTTTGTCGCGCTCAAAGGTGGCTTCCACGCTGTCGGGGTCGTCGAGGTGCCGGTAGTCGGTCAGGAGCATCACCTTGTTCTGGTGAGCGAGCATGGCCCACTTGTCCACGATGGTGTTTTTCTTGAGCCAGCCCGGCACCACCAGCAGCGAGTAATTTTGGGAGAGGTCCATTTTGTCGTAACCATCGCGGAGTTCTTTGGCAATCTGTTCATAGATACCGGTCGGATTCGTGAACCCGTCGGCATCGGTGGTCATGTCGTTACCGGCATCGAAGAGCACTAAGTTCTTTACCTTTTCGGCTTCGGTATTCTCGAAAAATAAGGACAGCGAGCGGTAGGAGGCTTCGAGTTCTTCGGTGTGGGTGAGCGCGTTGGCCAGATTTGTTTTAAGCGTGTTGCTGGCTGCGGTTGCCTTTTGTTCGGCTTCGGCAATCATGTCGGCCACGTTATCGTGGGCCGCCAAAAGCCCGGCAAAGTCCAGCAACCGTTTTTTGAGTTTTTTGCGGTCGGCTTTGTTGTCTTCTTCCGACAGAAAAATACCCTTCCTGGCTTTTTTCGACGGGTCCATGTTTTCGGTGCCGTCGACTACGGTTTTGATAAACTCGAAGCCGCCAAATTTGGTCAGCTGCTGAATGCTTTCGGCCAGTGATCGGGTGGGGGAGGGCATTTCCACGACGCGCTCTTTGAGCAGGGGCGCGTCGGGATTTTGTTCTTGTTTTGCCATTGGTTCAGGGCGTTTTTACGGGGTGAGTGGGGTTGCCGGTTACTTAGTGTCGGCCTCGTCTAATTCCTGGGCCATCACGTTAAGCGCGTCGATAAAAGCTTGTTTGGCCTGCGGATCGGCGAGCAGTTTCTGAAATGCCTTGTTCGACATCAGCCGTTTAATCAGGCTCTGGTAGTTGTCTTCCTCGGCCTGCAGGGCCTGCAAAAACGCGCTCTGGTCAATGATGCCCTGCTTGCTGAAAGCCGTCAGGTTCTGAAAAAACAAGGTTTCGTTCACGGCTTCACCGGCCTCGGTTTCGTGGGTCACATCGACCTGGGGCTGAAAGGTATCAAAGGCTTCCTGCAATTTCTGCACCCCTTCTACGGGGGCCTGGCTCATCGAATCGTTGGTGAACTTGCCGACCATGGCCGTTTTGTTCTCCTGGAGGAACTTAACGGCCTCGCTGGTTTCTTCGGGGATGATGACTCCACCGATCTGGGGTTTATTGACTGCCATGAGTTGGGTTGGGGATAGAGTTAACGTTTAATTTTTATTTTCTGACTACCCGCGAAATGATAGGGTTATGGTTTAGGTATTGGGCGATAAAACCACCAATACCCGCCTAATGAAACGCCTGGTGCGGCATTGTCGAAATATAGCGTGGCTATTGTTACACCCCTTCCACTTGGGACATTCTGCTCATATATGGTTACGGCTCCATTTATACCTTTCAATTTTACAATGGCGGTGTGCCGTGGCTCACCCCGGCGTTTTGGTGCTGCTTCTGTCCAGCTTCCGTCAGTGGCATAAACACGCTCATAAGTACAGGTGTAAGATCTGAATTGAACAATATCTCCAGGTATGATATCGTTTAGTTGCACTTCTCTTCCCCATAGATAATCAGCATCAGAATTAACACCATCAGCTCCCATTATATCATTTGATGTTTGAGCGTGAGCGTGTCTGAGGGCATTTTCGGCAAGCGTCCAGCACTGACCATTGCCCACACGCTGGCCAACTTGTCTGGCTACCCATTCTACAATTACCTGATTGACGGCCATTTTCGTGTTCGTTAAGGGTTTTTCGTCTTGTGCTTCTTTGTCGTAATTAACCTTGCTGCGGCAAACATCAATTAATTAAACGGTCATCTGACTACAGCCATGTTTTGTTCCCCATCGTTCTGTTGCGAATGAGAAACCTTATTGAATTATGTATATGGTAGCGAGAGGGAATTTTTGTATCATCGACCCATATCCCCTACGATATACACTTCCGACGTTGGGCGGCCAGGGGTCATAAATGGTCAGTGTCGTTCCGTAGGTCGTCCCATCGCCCTGCATACCGCCTACCACTACCGCATGAAGACTCGGCAATGCCCCAAGTATGGCAAAAGGACCGCTTTCTATCAGACCGATCAACCCCTCTATTGTCCAGGATTGGGGATAATATAGTTGAAAGCCATGCGAACGCGCAAAACTGGCAACGTTGCCGGGTTGTGGCAAAAGCCCACCATTACTATGTGTCGAAGCACTACCAGGGCCAATAGACTGATTCGTTCCTAAAAGCATTGTAGCCGCTGCTGACCAGCAGGTCATACTGGTTGGTTGAGCGTAGAGCGTTACAGGATACTGAATATTGATGCTTGCCATGAGAGATTATGATTTAAACCGTTTCAAAATTCAACTCTCCCGCTTCGTTGGCACTCAGTTTTAGCACACTGCCTTTGCCAATCTCGCCCGACACGATCAGGCGGGAAAGCGGTCGGCGCAGGCGGTTGCGGATAACGCCCCGCAACGGCCGCGCCCCGTATTTAGGCGTGTAACCTTCTAAGGCGAGTTGCCGCCGAACGTCGTCGGTGAGCGTCAATGTAATGCCCTGTTTGTCGAGCGTTTTGAGCAGCGACTTCAACTGAATATTGAAAATCTGCACGATGGCTTCTTCCGAAATGGGCTGGAACGGTACAATCTCGGTTAAGCGTCCCAGAAACTCGGGCCGGAAGAATTTGCCCATGATTTCGAGCAACTCATTCGACGCGGCTATTTCGCCCTTAGCGGCTTTTTCTACCACAAAGTCACTCCCGATATTGGACGTGAACAGGATAATGGCATTGGAAAAATCGCCCTCGCGGCCCAGCCGGTCGTGCAGCAGTCCTTCGTCCAAGATTTGCAGGAAGATGTCGAATACCGACGGGTGAGCTTTTTCGATTTCATCGAACAGCACCACCGCAAAGGGCTGCTGCCGGATTTTGGTGACCAACAAACCGCCTTCTTCGTAGCCCACGTAGCCGGGCGGAGCACCGTAGAGCAGGGCCGCCGAATGCTCTTCCTTGAACTCCGACATGTCGAACCGGATCAGGGCACGTTCGTCGTTAAAAAGGAAATCGGCCATGGACTTGGCTAATTCGGTTTTGCCCGTGCCGGTGGGGCCGGAGAAAAAGAACGAGCCGATGGGCTGACCGGGGCGGCTCAGGCCCGAGCGGTTTTCCAGAATGGCATCGGCAATAATTTTTACGGCGTGGTCCTGCCCCACCACGCGCTGTTTGAGGTGCTCATCCAACGCCAGCAGTTTGTCGCGCTCTTTCGATTGTATTTTACCGAGCGGAATCCCCGTTCGGCTGGCCACCACAGCGGCTACTTCGGCGGGTTCGATCTGGTTGCGTACATGCTGGCCGAGGGCTTCGAGTTTGGTGAGTACCATGGCCAGATGATCGGCTAAGGCATCGGGCAGTTCAAACAAATCGGTCTGTAAATCTTCTTCAATCTGTCCCAGCAGCACGGGGCTTAGCCGGTTTCTCAACTGCCGTTCAAACCACCGAACGTCGGGCATATACGTCAGCGGATCGTTGGGACTGATTGTTTCCCGAATGGTGGTGAGTTCGGCCCGCAGCCGTTCAATTTCGGGCTGGGTGGTTTCGGCGGCCATTTTCATGGCGGCCATCGTGCGGTCGATGAGGTCGATGGCGGCATCGGGCAACCGCCGGTCTTTGAGGTAGCGTTTGGCTAACCGAACGGTTTCGGCCACGGTGTTGGGGGCTACGCCAATCTGGTGGTGTTTCTCAAACAGGGGCAAAATAGCCTGCACCATGCGGGTGGCGGTTTGCTCGTCGGGTTCCTCCACGGCGAGCACCTCAAACCGGCGGGCAAAGGCTTCGTCTTTTTCTAAGTGTTTGCGGTATTCGTCGTTGGTGGTTGCACCAATCAGGGTCAGGTCGCCCCGCGCCAGTTCGGGTTTGAGCAGGTTTACTAACCCGGCGGCACCGCCCTGCGGGTCGAGGAGCACGTGAATTTCGTCGATAAAAAGCAACGCCCGGTCTAAATGTTTGAGGTCGGCCAGAATGCCTTTCATGCGGTCTTCGATTTCGCCTTTGTAGGAGGCTCCCGCAATGAGCGCACCCATGTCTAACTGAAACAACTGGGCGTTTTTGAGGTGGGGCGGCACATTCCCGGTCACGATTTGCTGCGCCAGTCCTTCGACTAAGGCGGTTTTGCCCACGCCGGGTTCGCCCGTGATAATTACGTTTGGTTTAAGCCGTCGGCCCAGGATTTCGATTATCTGCCGGGTTTCGCGGTCGCGGCCCACAATAGGATCGAGTTTGCCTTCGCGGGCCGAGGCCGTGCGGTCGGTGCAGAATTTATAGAGCGTTTTACCGGTAGCGGCACTGTCGGCCGTTGCAGACGTATGGGAGACTTTCCCGTTACCGTTTGTACCAGCCGTTTGTCCGTTGATAGCCTGTTGAAATCCGGCGTTCGCCAATGCTCTTTCGAGCAACTGATTTTCGGCGAGTGGAAACGATTTAAGCTGATCACGGCTGAAGGCGAGGTCGGGTTTGCAGAGGGCTATCAACACGGCCAGCGGGCTGAGCTCCGGTTCGCCGAGTTTCATCCTGACCACGTCGGCCACTTCCATCAGGGCACGCACGGGCGCGTCGGCGGTGGGTTCGGGCGTGGCGCGGGCCAATCCAGGCCGGGCCGATTTAGCGTAACTCTCCACGCGGATGTCGGCCCAGTCGCGCAGGTAGGGCACGTCGATATTCCAAACAGCGAGCTGCGAGGCCAGCCCAACGTCGTTGTGGAGCAGGCCGGTGAGCAGGTGGCCCGGCGAAAATGTGGGGTGCTGGTGCTCCCGGGCCACGGCCTGCGCAATGGTAACGGCTCGGCGGAGTTCTTCAGTGTAGGATAAGGTTAGCATGGTTCAATGGGTTGTGGCACGGATAGGAGGGGCGGGATCACTTCCTCAAAAAATAAATTTCGTCGACCAATGAACTCGACTCCCAGGGCTGCTGGCGACCGTTACTCTGGCGCATCACCTCGGTGCGTACCTGCTTAAAAGCCCTTTCGATGGGCATGTTAGGCACTTTCAGGGTTTTGAGCAGGGCAGATGTATAGAGTCCGTTGCGGCCCGTGCCGTCGGCGGCTGTTTTGCCGGGTGCCGTGGCGTAGGCAATGATGGTGCCCGTGGGGGCGTTCATCTGCGTCAGGCCACCGTCGCCCCCGCCCCGGCTCATGCTCCGCTCAAAGGGATTGTTGCGGCAGGCATCGAGCACAATGATGTTGGTGGTGCGGGCATCCTCCATCTTGCTCACAATGCGATCGGCAGGTTCGCAGTCGAACTCAATGTCGCCCGCCGACTGTGGCGTGGCATCGATGGGGACCAAGTAATTCTGCCCGTTGAGCGAGATACCGTGTCCGGCGTAGAAAAACAGGCCCACCTGGTAGCGTTTGAGTCGAAAACCAAAGTCTTCGACGGCTTTGCGCAGGTTTTTTTTGTCTAAATCGGTAAAAAGCATAACCTCAAAACCCAGATCGGTGAGGGTGGCCGCCATGTCTTTGGCATCGTTCACGGGATTGTCTAACCGGCTGGTGTTGGGGTAGGCTGAGTTGCCGATGACTAAGGCCAATCGTTTTTCCTGCGCGACGACCGGCGGTTTTTTATAGTTTACCACCAGCGCACCCGTTACTTCGCCCCCACCGGTCAGGTACGCCACTAAGCGCAACCGGTTTTCGCCCTCAACGAGCTGAATGGATTGGCTGAACGGGGCGGAACAGTCGGGGTCGCGCTCCACTTTAAGATTACGGGCCGAGGGGATTAATTTGTCGTTCAAAAAAAGCGTGTACCGATTTACGGGCTTAGCGGCAGTGACGCAGGCTTTGGCCATAAAAGTGGGCAGGGCAACGGTATTGTCGGTACCCAGGTCTGGCGTAAGCCAGTCAAGGCGCGAGGCCACAACGGGCGCGGCCGGAGCGGCCACAAAGCCGGTTGTGTTGAGCCGGGTGGGCGTACTTTTGAAGGTAGTAATAACGGCCTGAGCAGTTGGTTTGGACTGCGCCAGGGCGGTTTTGGCTCCAGGCTGGAGGGCCAGTAAAGCACTTATCAGAAAAAATAGCGTTTGTTTCATAGGGATTGGAGCGGGTTAGAACTGGTGGCTCAGGCCAATGCTGGTTAGTTGTGGGCCGGGCTGAATGAGTAGCGACGTGCGGGCGGGCTTTGTTGGCTTGCGCACAATGGTGTAGATGATGTTGGCAATGACCACGGCGGCAGCGGCTCCGGCCACAATCGTAAACGTGCCTTTTCGGGTATCGATGCTCTTTTTCTGCTCCTGGTAGCGCAGCAACTCAGCTGCATTGTCGGCAAAAGGTTTGGTGTTATATGCGTCGGCATCTTTGTTCAGACCCAGGGCCAGCACGGTAGCGTAGCCCGTTAGCCCGGCTGCTGCCACCCAGCCGATAAGGGGCAGGGGCGATTTTTTACGAACAACCAGCGCCGGGGCCGCCACGGGATTAGCCGAGGTTACTACTGGTTTGGTTGATGGAATAGCCGGTGGAGAGACAACGGCTATGGCCGGGCCGGCCACGGTAACCATCCTCGCTACGCGCAGCAGCACGGTAACATCCTCGTTGAGTCGCACATTATCGCGAACGACATCCCAGGCTACTAATTTTTTCTGGCCGGGTTTGATGGCCTTGCCCACGTCGCCCCGCACGCTGATGGGCCGCAGAATCCGGCCCGATGCCGTTTCGAGTTCGATGTAAATAGAGTCGCCGGGCAGGGACTGGGGCAAATCATATTCAATAATAACTTTCCGGATGATGGGATCGGTGCGTAATCGCACGTTGGTGGCCGTTGTTTGGCCCCGGCTGGCGTGGCTGGCCAGCACAGCCATCAGCAATACTAAAAGCGGTTTGTAAATGCATTTCATGGCTATTCGGGCGTATGTAGTTGTGGGTTAGGCATAATCAGTTTGGCGAAAACTCCCACCAGTCGGCGTTGCGGAGTCCGAAGTAGGCTTTGTTGCCCACACCTACGCCAATGCCGGTGGTGGGGGCGGGATGGCGCAGGGCGGCCGATAGTTGCGGGGTGAAGTTGCCCGACACCAGGTCCATCACCCACATCTGGCTGCTGCAGTCGGTGATGTAAGCTTTTGTGCCTACGCCAAAGGCAAACCCGGTCATGTTCCCGCCCGTGGCCTGAGGGTCTGAGCAGTCGTTGAAATCTTTGGGCAGCAGCGCAATCTGTTTCGTCTCTTTGGTCTCTACATTATAGCCCCAGATCTGGCGGCTGTTGAAGTAGCGGCTGTAGGGTATGGTAGCACTCATGTTCGTGTAGGTATTGGCGGCATATCCACCCCCAAAATACACCCACTTATCATACTGAACCGAGAAGGCCCCGGAGCGGGCGGCCGCAAAGATGAGATCGTTGGCATAGCCCCGCTCGTTGAGCGGAAAACTCACGGCCCAGGTGTTGGCCGCCGGGTCCAGCGTGTAAAGTGAGTTATAGACGCTATTTAATTTGACATCATTATTAAACGTACCCCGGCCAAAGAGGATACCCATTCGGTTATTGGATACAAACGGGATAGCCCCGGCGGGCTGGCTATACTGTCCCTGGCTGGGTGGGCTGGCCAGCTGCCGCCAGTTGTCGGTGGCCGGGTCATACTCCCAGGCATCGCTGGTATAGCTGTTGCGGTCGGCATTGACGCCGAACAGCACGTAGGCTTTGTTATTGAGCACCACCACGGTAGCATCGAAACGTGGTGTGCCGGGGAAGTCCTTTCGTTTTTTCCACAAGTTATTTTGTGGATCGTATTCATACAGCTGCTTCATGTAATAGTAGCCGCCCTTGGGTCCTTCGTTGTCTGCGCCCCCCACGTATACCTTACCGTTGATGGTAAAAAGCGGGTTAAACGCATACGCATTTTTGGTGGGCAGGTTGGCTAACTGCCGCCAGTTGGCATTGTTGGCCCCGTATTTAGTCCTGAACTCAACGGCCGTGCTACAGAACGTCTTTTTCCCCGCGCCGTCTTTTACATAGGGAACGGCAAAATAAAGCGAGTTTTGGGTGAGCCCGGTCAGGTTCAACTCTACGGTTCCGCTACCCGGAAAAGCCTTTGCTTCGGTCACCTGCAACGGAGCCGCCGTGCCGGCAATAACGGCATTGACCTGATTGGGGTCGGGCGTGATCACGGCCCCGTACTCGGTGATGCCCTGGGGTTTCTCGACCTTGAAACTGATGGTGGCGGTGATGTGGCCCAGCTGGATTGGCTTCACCGAATTCAGCGTAACGGCACCCGATCCTAAGTTTCCCGGATTGGGCGTGGTGCCGTCGGGCTTGATGCTTTTGTCGGCTACATTCCATTTGGAACAGCTTCCGGCCAGCAGCGCGATAAAAAAGAGCGTATAGAAGCGGGTGAGATACATGATAGAGCGTGGTAAAATTTGGGGTCCTTCCCCACTTAGTCGCAGTTTATCTTATAATCAGAAACAGCCGGGCGTATCTTTGAGCAAACGGTTGTTCGTTTTACTTTTGTAGCCTACACGTGGTGGTAGCGGCCCAACCAGACGGCCATCTCCCGAAAGGGAAATCAGATTGGGATGGGTCTTGTCGCCACGTGTACCAGTCAGTAACATAGTGACTGCCATACGCGTTATTAGAAAGATGTTCGTTGGGTTGGCGTTATCAGGCCAATACGTCCGTAGCGTAATAGCCCGGCAGCCCGCCAGAAAAATACTGTATTCATTGTGACGAAAGCCCTTGTCCGTATTCTGATTGGTTTACTGGCCCTTATTCTGCTGCTGGCGGGGTTTATGGTGCTGGTTACTACCACGCCCTGGGGC
>JAYVAP010000530.1:0-2622 GCA_043750915.1 Spirosoma sp.
CCAGTAGCCGCTGAACGAACCCCAGAAAAGTTGCCCGTATTTATTCGCGCTTTCCATTGGTGTCGACTGGGTTAGAAAATCGCGAAACGGTTAGCCCCCGCTTCCAGTTCGACCGCTTCGTCAGCCTCGAAATGACCGCGTGTATTCGCGTCGGTGATGGCGAGGTAATTGGGGGGCGTTGCCGGGATTCGGGCCAAAATAGTCTCGACAAACGCTTCTTTCGATAAAGCCAGCACCGGCAACGTTTGCGTTAACTGCCCCAGCAAGGCCGTAATCAGTTGCCCGTCGAAGGCCACCGGCTGGGCAGTATGCCCCGGCAGAACCCGCGTTTCCTGGGGTAAGGCAGTCAGTTTTTGCAGGGAATCGAATAGCAGAGCCGCCCGCGAACGGCTTTCTCCTTTGTGCGTGTGGAGATCAGGACGGCCTACCCCGTTGGTAAACAGGGTGTCCCCCGTAAACACAACGCCCGCTTCGGCATAATAGGAAAAACTCCCGTCGGTGTGGCCAGGTGTTGCAATTGCCCGAAGGGACAGCGAACCAACCGCGAGACGCTCTCCGGCATGGATGGCCTGAAACGGAAACGGTCTGGGGTCGCCATGAGGCAAAACAATAGTTGCGCCGGTCAATTCGGCCAACGCCCGGATGCGCGACAGATGGTCGGCGTGCAGGTGCGTTTCCAAGACGGATTTGATTTGCCAGCCATTTTGTGCGGCTAAGTGCTGATACACCGAAGCCTCAACGGACGGGTCGATCACCACCGCTTCCCCCACCGACCCGATCAGGTAAGATAGACAGCCCTTTCCCGTTCGGCGGATTTGCAGAATCAGGGCCTCTTCGCCGAGGGGCAGGGCTGCCACATTCCAGGCCGCGCTCCAGGCGTTCATGCCCCCTTGCAGCGAGTACACCGTGTACCCCTCCGAAGCCAACTGCCGGGCGGCAAGCTGACTGACTTTCCCGGCGGCACAGACCGTCACAATCGGTGTTTCGGGGGCCATAGCGAGTTGGGACAGATCGGCCCGTTCGCCCGCCTTGAGTTGGTCGTATACGTCGGCGTGGATACTGCCCGGAATATGCCACTCCTGCCGTTGCTCCTGGGGGCGAACATCCAGCACAAGTACATTCCGGTTTTCGTCCAGCCAAAGCCGGAGCGTGGCCACATTGATGGGGTGAGCCTGTTGCTGAGTCATAACCGATTAGTTGGTAAGTGAGACACTATTGATCAAAGGCAGGCGACGGGTAAGCCGCGTAGTTTCCAGTCGGGAAACCCTTCTTCGAGTCGGGTCGCCCGGTAGCCTCTACTTTTCAATCGGGCTACGGCTTCATCCGCAAATACACAGAAAGGCCCCCGGCAGTAGGCAATCACTTCTTTATCGGCAGGCAATTTTTCGAGATGTTCGTCCCACTCGCCGGGCGGCATCGAAATCGCGTGGGGAATGTGGCCGAGCCGGTATTCGTCGGTGGGCCTGACATCCAGCAGCACAATCTGGTTCGACTCCAGCTTGCGAATCAGGGTGGTCAGCGAGATGCCTTCCAGGGTGTTTTGGTCGGTGCGAAAATCCCGGATTACCTGCTGAACATCGGGTAGTTGCCGAATGCTCAGGCTCCGCAACGCGTGCCAGGCATTGAATACCTCGGGACTGGAAAGCCCATAGTAGCTGTAATGCCCCTGTTTGCGGACGCTGACTAAACGGGCCTGTTTGAGAACTTGCAGGTGTTGGGAGGCATTGGCAACGGACGTACTGACTTCTGCCGCAATCGCTTCCACTGTTTTTTCGCCCTGTGCCAGCAACTCAATGATTTCTAAGCGATGCGGGTTCGACAACGCTTTGGTCATCTGGGCGATACCGCCATAAACCTGCTCCTTAAACTCTCTTTTCTCCATGATACGGATTTGAAAAAAGTAATATCGGGAGCAAATGTAACAATAACATTCAATTATTCAATAGATTTATTGAATGTAGTTTGGTACTATTTGAAATATGCGTTTTGCTACGATCCAGTAGCGAACTATGCCAGCATCTGGGTTATGAGCAAGTATGTCCCGACCAAAACCGATTTTACCCAAAAGCCTGTAAAGGAATAGTTTACGGGCTTTTGGGGGGATGAAATCGAACCACTGAAGCGGGGATTAAGCGGCCATGCTGTGGGCACCCTGAGCCATTTTGCGGCAAGCATCGGCACAACGCCGACAGGCTTCGGCGCACTGCTTGCAATGATCCATGTGGTCGGCGTGTTTTTCGCACTCCTCGGCGCAGGCTTCACAGATGTGGGCGCAAAGTTTGCAGACATCGGCCGCGTGAGCACTGCCACTGGTCATAAACGAGACGGCGGTGTAGCAGATTTTGGCGCAGTCGCGGTCGAGCCGGATGCAGTCCACCATCATCTTTACATCCTGTTCAGAAAGGCAGGCTTCGATACAGGAATCACAGGCAATGGCGCAAGCCTGGCAGGCTTCGATACAATCCTGGTATCGTTGGGGCGTTAATGAGTTTGTCATACTCGTGAGTTGTTTTGGGTGATGTCGCTGTTGACACCAATACGATAACGGCCTGATAAAAAATAGGTTAACCGACAGAGGCCGGTTAATCGGAATCCAGCCCGGTAACTCGCTATACAGACTGT